>JAUWLY010000086.1 GCA_030613445.1 Candidatus Stahliibacteriota bacterium
ATTACCAGGATTATACAGTGCAGCCGGGTATTAATTATTATTATTATGTGGTGGCGTATGATTCATCGATGAATATCGGTCTACCTTCAGATACTGTATGTGGTAAGGCAAATCCTTTACTTGCTCAGGGCTGGCCGCAAAGAGTATACGACTTTTTGTTTTCATCACCTAATTTCGGCGACCTCGATCCCTCTTATCCTGGATTGGAGATCGTGGTTTGTGGTAAGGAAGGCTATGTTTATGCCTGGCACTATGATGGCACACCGGTTATTGGTGATGGAGTATTTTTCGACATTCATCCAGCCGAGGTCTGGACATCACCGGCAATTGGCGATGTTAATAATGATGGTCTGTACGAAATCGTCTTTGGAGTACGACGTGCAACTAACAATCTTTATTTAATTAATAATCAAGGTGTGTGTTTGCCAGGTTGGCCAAAATCGGTCTCTGGCAGGATGATTGGCTCGCCGGTTCTTGCTGATATAGATGAGGACGATTCTCTGGAAATATTCATCTGGACCCTGTATTCTGACATTTATGCTTTTCGTCATGATGGCACGGGTGTATTCTCAGTCGATGGATTATTAAAGAACATGCCTGGTATTGCTTTTGGCACACTGGCTATCGGCGACATAAACCGTGACGGTGATATGGAAATCGTATGTTGTGGTGGCAGTGGTTCGGATTCATTATTTGTCTGGGATCGGTATGGTAATTATCTCACGCCGTTTCCAGTCTTCATCCAAAATGGGCATATGAGCTACTCAGTTGTCCTTGGCAATATCCTTGGTGACGAGCGTTTGGAAATATGTTTTTATGCTGATTCATCAGAGAACCTCTATTTAGTAAGCGCAGATGGTAATATTATATGGGAACATAACATACAGAACGTTGCTGATATTGAAGGGAGTCCGATCATCGCTGATATAACAGGAGATGATAGACCTGAAATAATATGCTCTTATAAATCAGGTTTTACGGTCTTGGATTCCTTGGGTAATACCCTGGTTGGCTTTCCTGATATTACTCATGATGCTAAATTACCAGTAGTTGGAGATGTCGACGGCGACAATGATTTTGAGGTGGTACTCGGGTCGGTTGACTGGAACGTCTACGCCTATAATAAGAATGGTGTACAGGCATCAGGGTTTCCCATCCAATTTGGCAATCGTATCGAGTCATCGGCCGCAATGTTCGATATTGATCTTGACGGTCGATTGGAATTAATGACTGGTGGTAATGACTACACCTTTTCAGTTTTTGATCTTGAGACAGCGGCGGTTGAGTGGCCCAAATTCCGGTATGATCCCTATAACACTGGTACATATCGATCAGGGAATTTGAGTATCTTGGATGCTCACGATAACATCACTAAGTCCAAAAGTTTTGGCATGTACGTCCATCCAAACCCATTTTTAAACGCAGTAGAGATAAAATGGAATGTAGCGGGCGGAGGATACAAGGCACAAAATCAATCGTTGAAAATATACGATGTTGCTGGTCGGCTTGTTAAGGAATTTAACAATCTAACCATACAACCATTTAACCAAGTAATATGGCTCGGCGATGACAACTGTAGCCGGAAAGTTTCTGCTGGTGTTTATTTTGCCGAATTGGAGTTTTTGGATCAGTCTCTGATTAAGAAAGTAATATTGTTAAGGTAGCGATGGACAGTCTGGTCAATTGTTCTGTACAGCATTGTATTTAAGTACTGAGGTAAAAAAGGATCCCTTTAAATAAAGTTGTTTCTCAAAGCTGAGTTGTGATTCCAACTTGTTCTTAATAATATTCCCAATCTCAGTATCAAAGCCGTAGAATAACCAGACTCCCACAGTATCTTTACATGTCGGTAAATTACGTATAGAATCTATTAGCCTGTCAGCTTCTTGTTCTAGTCTGTCCCTTGCATCTAGCATACTTTTTACATCTCTCCACCCTGGGTGTGATGTCATTTCATTAGGGTATGAAATCATGATTGGCGAGTCATGCCAACCAATTTTCTTTATATAGTATTCGATGGATAGACGGCTGAGACTAGTGAATATCATCACATCTCGCGTTCTGATTTTATTAATGAGATATTGGGCTGTAATTCGATCACTGTAGTTTTCTGGTTTCAAGAGATCTTTTATTCTGGTTTGCTGTAATAATATAAAAAAAACAGTGGTTATTAAAACTAAGAATCGTTTATTTGCAAATTTTGCAATACAGACCGCAGTCACTGTAGCTAGAGGTGGTAGTGCAATAATCACACTTCTTTTTACATTGAAGATCGGATATAGCTGCGAAATAAACCATGGAGTTAGAAGTGATGTTAGGAAAAATATCAGAAGTACGATTAGACGTTTTTCGCAGAAAAATTCCTTAATTTCGGTTAGACTGCGAAATGCTATCCTTTTGTTAATTTTGAAAACTATTAATACGAGAATTATTGCATATATCACCAGTAAAAGTCGACCACCATAGAGATATAATATGGCACCTCGTAAAGCATACAAATTCGGTTTTGTGATCCAAGATGTGGCGCCCGAATGCATCTGTTCTATTTGAATTGGCATCCACAGTAGCAGGAAGGGAAGTATTGATATGAATATTGAGAGTAGGCATCTTGTTCTTTTCTCAGCCAAAGTAAGAACAGAAATCACTTGTGCAAGCAGGACGAAAAAGAAATAGTAGTGTGTGAACGTTCCGATTGTATTGATTACTATATATAATGTGAAGAGCCATATTGAATTTGTCTTACCGAAAAATATTTTCAAGAATAAAAAGAGTGAGATTATTGTTAGAAGACACAAGAGAGCGTACATTCTGCCGTTTTGCGCATGGTCTACTGCGAGTGGGCTTACCATAAGAATGAAGGCACATAGCAAACCTTTTAGTCTACTATCAAATATTGAAGCGCTTAACCTGTAGATTACAATAATCCCAAGTAAATAAAACACGGTAGAGAGAGCCCTAATTGAGATTTCACTATTTCCAAAACACTTAATCCAAATTGATAGAATCAGGTAATAGAATGGCGGGCTGCTGTCGTTCGCAGCGCTACTGATTATTCCATGAACACCTTGTTCTGCGACGTATACGCTGAAAGCCTCATCCAACCAGAGAGAACGGTTAATCCCGAAAACTGAAAGAGTGACACCAAGAAAAATAATTAGGAATAATAGTAATAGCGCATTGTGCTTATTCATTTCATTATTGTATATCTAGATATCTAACGTGTACTTTACGATTAAAACCTAGTGCCCACAAATCATCAATCACCTTACTGAGTTTTTCAGTTTCGAAGATATAAACTTCATAGATTTGTCTGATTGCTCTTTCTGGATTATAGATGTCTTTATAATATACCGGAGCATCAATGAATTCAACACTTGCCAACTTAATGCCGAGATCATAAAGCGATGAATTATCGTGTTTAATAGTATCGAAAGTTGTTGCGTGTACAAGGAGTATTTTCTCTTCCTCCAGTAATTCATTTTCTTCACGATAGATAATCTTTCTATTCTTCAAGAATCTAGGGAACCTATTGCCTATTGTTAACCATTGATGTCCTTCAGGAATGGCGATTGATCCATCAATATAAAAATCAATATTTGGTGGTACTACTGTATAAATATATTTTATATCATTTTGTTTAACATAATTGTTAACAAACTCCCCGATTCTTTCTGGTACATTACTTTTATATGTCACTGTTTTTGCGCTCAGTATCAAGGATATCATAACCGAGGCTGCGATAATGTAGGGTTTATATTGTTTTGTTTGATTGACAAATCTATAAGCTATTATTGAGAAAAGTGGTATTAACGGATATGCAAGTCTGAAATATGGGTAGTAGAAGCCGAGAATAAAAATGAATATGGCCAATAAGATTATGAAGTAGATATCCCATTTTTTGATGTTCCTGACATTAAAAATTATGTATAGAACAGTAAAAAGGAATGGTATTGGCGCGAATATTAAAATGTAGAAGAGGAATTTTATGTGATTGATGCCTAAGAAACTGATGTGACGTGTGCTGAGCTCACGCAGAGGGACGAATTTAATCAGCAAGAGGAAGTATGGTAAAATGAGGAGTACTGGCAGAACAATTGAATAGAAGAACCATTTAGCTTTGAGGCTTTTCTTATGCAGTAAACCAATTATAAGATATGAAATGAAAAGGGGGAATGCCGAGTACTTGGTGTATGAAGCAAGAACAAGAAACAGCCCAGCATATAGGAACTGACTGTTTATGTTCAGTTTTAGACCCCTGAAAAAGAAAAGAATAGATGCAAGAAAGAAACAGAGAAAAACTGCGTCACTCAAGCCAGACCTTGAGAAAAAAAGAAAAAACTCGGTTGAGGCAAAGAGGATAGTGGCGATAATAGCATCTTGTTGAGTAAACAACATCTTTGATAAACGGAAGACGATGAATGTTCCGATGCAAGAAGCGACCAAGGCAATGAGGTGTAAGACGAATGTCTTATACCCGAAGATTTTGAATGAACCTGCTAAAAGTAATTGGTATAGGGGAGGGGTCTGGAAGTTGAACGGTTTACCCTGGTCGCCAAGACTTGCAAACCATTGGCTTTGCAGGGCAAAGACGCCTTCATCCCAGTCTATTAGGCTTGTATCACCGAGATGAACAATGTTTATGAGAATGATTGCGAATATTATTAATAATAGAAGAGGTTTTCGATTTATTACTTTTTCCGCCAGTACAAAATCCTTCCACAATTGGGACAGGTGATCATCCCTTTAGTTTGTGTCAACAGTTCAGTCGGTAGTCTTTGAAAACAGCCAAAGCAGAAACCCTTGTCAACTGGTGCAATCGCGCGTTGATACCGTTCTTTCAAACGCTCATATACATCAGCCATGTCGCGTGGCAGTTTTTTCAGCAGGGCATTCCTCGTTCTAATAAGAGATTGTTTTTCCTCTTGTTCCACTTTGAAACCGATTTTCTTATACTTTGGTTCATCTATGTCATTCAGCAAATTGTCGAGGTCGAAGAGTAGCTTGAGATGCATTTCGACTATTTCCGATGACATATCAGTTCCTTTTCTTGAGGTCTTTTTCGACCTGGTTAATCAATGTGATGAATTCATCTGGTGTGTTCGGTTTACTGATAAGTTTCTTCTTAGTCAGTACTTTTGCGATTTGTACAATCTTACCCAAGGTAATCAGATATTGGTTACCTGGATCTTGAGGTGGCGCAACTATCAGAAAAATCAAAGAGACAGGTTTTTTGTCAATAGCGTTGAACTTCATCGGTTTTGTCGTTCGACCCACCGCGATTTCTAATTTATCGACTGCCAGAGAACGACAGTGGGGGATTGCAATACCTTTGCCGATCCCGGTTGAACCAAGTTCTTCTCGTTTCAGTAATGTTGAAACAATGAGTTCTGCGTCAGTTCCCTCCTTAATTGCGTACACCAGGTCTTCTATGACCTTTTCTTTTTTACCTGGTTTAAGAGATAGAATTATTCTATCCTTTGATAGTAGACTTGCAAGATTCATCTAACCTCCTTTTGATACAAGCACCAAGTTCCAAGAACCAAGAGCCAAAATAAAACGTATATTTGGAACTTGGAATTTGGTTCTTGGGACTTATCAATTACATCCTCTCCGGGCATGAAATACCAAGTATTTCAAGCCCGCTTTTGATTGTTTCTGCTGTTTTGTTGATGAGCGCAAGACGGGCTTGCGTAAGTTCTCTGTTCTCATTTATAACTCTTTGTTTCTGGTAGAAGTAATGGAATATCCGTGCAAGATCAATGAGATAATAAGTGAGGATGTAAGGTTCAAAATTCCTTACAGCATCTTCGATTACTTCAGCATATTTGAGAACGGTCTTGGCAAGGACGATTTCTTCCGGTTTCTTTATGATGTCTTTGTTAAAATTATTGCTGTATTTGATACCCTGTTCTTGGGCTTTTCTTATGATACTCCTTATTCGTGCATGAGCATACTGAACATAATATACAGGATTTTCATCGGACTGCTCCAATGCGAGGGCAAGATCAAAATCAAGGTGCTGGGAATTGGATCTCATCAGCAAGAAAAATCTGACCACGTCTTTTGGTATGTGATCTAGTAATTCTACAAGTGTTTTTATTGTGCCTGCTCGCTTGCTCATCTTCACTGATTTCCCTGCTTCTTTTAAGTGCACCTGTTGGACAATGAGTACTTCAAGCGTATCGCCAGGATACCCGATTGCCATTATTCCACATTGCAGGCTTTTTATTTGAGCTTGATGATCCGGTCCCCATATATTGATGAGTCGATCATGTCGTCTCTTCATTTTATCAAGGTGATAAGCGATATCAAGTAGCAGGTATGTATATGTATGGTCTTTGTCAGACTTAATAATCACGCGATCTTCGTTGTCACCGAATTTAGTTGTCCTTAGCCAGAGTGCACCATCTCTCATATAGCTCAGGTCTTTTTCTCGGAACAGATCTAACACCTCATTGACACATCCTTTTTCACATATCGCGGATTCCCGAATCCAGTTATTGAATTCAACGCCAAACTTCTGGAGTATTTGCTTATGTCCTTCCATGAAATAGTCGATTGCATATTTTCTTATTTTCTCAAGGTCCTCAATACTTTTTTCTTTAATCTCCTTAGCCAAATCTATTATGTACTCGCCGTAATAGCCGCCCTTTGGTAGTTCTAGAGTTTTGCCATTCATTTCCCTGATTCTTTGTCTGATGCTTTCGGCAAGGAGACATGATTGTTTGCCTCCATCATTGACGTAGTATTCAGAGACTGCCTTGTATCCAGTTCGATTCAGTAAATTAACAAGTGAGTCACCAACTGCAGCAGCACGTGCACTTACAATATTGATTGGTCCAGTTGGGTTGGCGCTGACGAATTCGATCATGATTTTCTGTCCTTTTCCGATGTCAAGCACTTCTGGTTCCCCGAATAGTTTCTCAAGAACATAGTCATTGCGGATTGTCAAATTTATAAATGCCGGTTTGTGTACAGAAATGCTCTCTATCATAGGATGCTGAATTTGTGAAGCGATTTTCTGTGCTGTTTCATATGGCTGTGCTTTCTTCTGAGCCGCGATCCTAAACGCGATATTTGTCGAATAATCCCCTTGTTTTTCCCTTGGTACATAGTCAATTGTAATTTTTTCTTCTGGAAAGAGCTTCTGCAGAATTTCTTTGAGTTGTTGTCTAATCACTATCGTAATCCACCTGCGGAGCATCTCCCCAGAGTCTGCTCAAACCGTAGAATTGTCTTGTCTCTTCCATGAAAATGTGAACGATCACATCAATGTAGTCCAGCAGAATCCAATTTCCAGATTCAAACCCCTCAACATGGACCGGTTTCTCATTTTCGATAAGTGATTCAGCTATTGTTCGATTGTGAATATCTGATAATCCAGTACAGATCACAAAGTAGTCGGTAATTGGTGATATCCCCCTTAAATCAAATATCACGATATCATATCCTTTCTTTTCATCAATTGACTTTGCCAGGTATCTGATTAGCTCTTTTGTTGGCGAAATTTCGGTAGGGACTGTCTCAGAACTCTTCTTCGACATCGGCGAAAATCTTTTTGTAGTCCTTTCCAATGATTAGTGTAATCTCAATATAAAGCGCAGGATCAACATCTTTATCGATATTCTGGCAACCTATTTGTTTGGCGAAATAGTTTGCGTTCACCATCTTCTCGTTACTTCTTTCCATTACCACCGTTTCCTCAAAATCCTGGTTCTTGGTATTACCGACTTGAACGACGTTAAATCCCTTTTTCCTGAGGATATTTGTTACTTTGATAGCTAATCTATCGACACCACAACCATTAAGAACTTCAACTCTCATATTGGCATTTTTTTTGTATATTTCCTGTGGATCTGTTTTCGTAAGCATGAGCACCAAGGAAACAAGGAAAATACCTAACAACACGATCAATACGTAGATGATAATCTTTCCGGTATGTGCTTGTCTTATTTTGGTGCTCGGTTTATCTGACATTGAGTTTTACTGCTCGCTTCTTGCCGTCGACAATCCACGCGAAAGGTCCTACTGTTGTACAATCCTTGATTTTGGTTTTACCTTCGATCAGCGTGTGCGGTCTGATATTGACGAATTTCCCAACTTTAACGGAAAGGTCGATGTCTGTACTTGTTGGGTCTTCAATGCTGACCCCTTGGGACATGAGTTCATTGAACCATCTCGTCTTAATAATCTGACGTGCACGAGTTAGATCTGCTTGAGAATTGATTCCCATCATTTCATCTTCGTCAAATATTCTAAATCTAACGATTCTCTTTTTTTGATTGTACAATTCTTTTACGATGTCAGTTAAGTAGAGTTCACCCTGCTGGTTCTGAGGCTTGATATTGTCCAGAGCGTTGAGAATCATTTGTTTGTTTCCATAGTATGCGCCTACATTGATTTCGTTGATCCCTTGCTGTTTGGGCGTTGCATCAGTATCTTCAATAATCCCTGATACCCGACCGCGTTTGTCCTTTAATATCCGACCGTAACCAAAGGGCTTTTTCATAAGACACGTCAGGATTGACAAATGGACTTTTCTCTGTTGATGGTAATTGATGAGTCCTCTAAGAGTATGTTCACTCAATAGAGGAATGTCACCATTCAGGATGAGAACATTTGTACATGTAGCGATCTCAATGCCTTTTCTTGCAGCATCACCTGTACCCAAAGGTATTGGTTGAACGGCGTATCTTACTGTCTTACCAAGTTCTTTCTTGATGCTTTTCGTATTCTTCCCGATAACAACAATGATCTCCTCACATTCTATCGCATTCACCTTGACGATTATAAAAGAAATCAGCGGTCTACCGAGAATTCTATGCAGGACCTTAGGTGTTTTTGAATACATGCGTTTACCAATACCAGCGCCTAATATTATTACACTAAATCTTTTCATCGTCCTGAATTTCTTGCGCGTGGACACAGGTAACTATAATCAAATATGAATATCTGTCAATACATCGAGTTGTTTTATTTCCATAGTTTGATGATTTTCTTGACTATTGCATGTGCCCGTTGTTCACATCCTGCGGGGATATTCTCGATGAGCATCCGGCCGGAAACAAATACGGTTACATCACAATCGTCAAAAGTAATAACGACGAATTTCGTATGTCGATTTTTTATTATTAAACCCTGCCAATCTCCAGGCATTTTGTCGAATGGTTGAGCAGGAAAGATGTGAAAATACTCTTTTCCTGCAAGGCTGCATATTTTTATTAGACGGTATTGGAAATCAGGCATTTTTCACGATATCCTTTAGTATATCAATTAAAATATCAACTTCTTGAGGGGTATTGTAGAGATAGAGCGAAACCCTGGCTGTACCATCTAGTTCCTTCAGGATATAACGATTGAGTAGAAACGCACAATGGAATCCAGAGCGTATCGCTATCTTACCGAGTTCATCGAGGATAATCGCAATTCGATGGGCGGGGACGCCTTTGATCGTAAAAGACACAACGCCGGATCGTTTGTTCATGTCATCAGGTCCATATATTTTGACTTGATCGAATGTGCGAAGTTTGTCTATTAGATAACCGATGAGTTCTAACTCATGTTTCCTTATCTGGTCCATGCCAATATCAGTAAGGTAATCAACTGCAGCACCAAGACCAATACCACCAGCAACATTTGGCGTACCAGCTTCGAATATTGAATATCCCGTCGTATAGGTTATTTTATCGAGCGTAAGATCGGTAGCTGAACCT
>JAUWLY010000225.1 GCA_030613445.1 Candidatus Stahliibacteriota bacterium
TTTAATGTGTTTCCTTCCAATTACTCAATAACTTAATCACTTAATAACTGTCGGTATTCCATCCCGCCTGTTTTGTTAGTACTGAGTGCAATCGAAGTGAGCAAGCTGCAAGTCTCGAGCCTGTTGAGAGATCGAGGGATATCTTCCAATCCCATTGGGATTCAAAAAGGAGTAGAGCGTAGAGAGTAGAGCGTAGGGAGTAAGCAGTAGGCAGTGGATATTGTGTATTGACAAAGAATGCATATTGTATATGATTGAACAGGAGGTCTAATGCGTTTTGTCGGACTCGTTTTTGTGATTCTGGTCATTGGTTTTATGATCGGATTTATGGTTCTCAATTCACAGGCAAGAGTTGACCTTGATATTTTTGGCCAAAAGGTCAATGATATGTCATTGTCAGTCGTCTGTTTTTATGCTTTTATCGTCGGCATGATTTTTGTGCTTGTCTTTGCGCTGGCCGATGAAATCGTCTTAAGAAGCAGTCTTCACCGTCTCCGTAAAGAGAACAAGAATTTGCGCAAGGAGCTGAATGCGCTGCGCAATTTACCGTTTGAGGAACCAGAATGATAGTATTGATAATTCTTGTTGTAGCTTTGATCGCTTGTGTTTTGTTTCTTTATTTCTATCGTAAACGGGAAAAAGCCACGGGTCACACACCATATATCGAAGCCCTCATTGCCCTGCTCGAAAACAGAGAAAACCTGGCCATGAAAAAATTCAAAGAGGCGGTTAGCATTGATAGCGATCTTGTTGATGCGTATGTAAGACTCGGTGATTTGTACCGGAAAAAGGGTGATGTTGAGAGGGCGATACAGATACACCAATCACTTACTGTTAGACCGACATTGAACAAGTACGAAGAAAAAAAGGTCTACTTAGCCTTGGTTAATGACATGCTCGAAACCACCCGGTTAAACAAAGCAACTTCGTTTCTTAAAGAGATTATAAAAATCGACAAAAAAGACAAACGTGCGCGTGAGTTAATCCTTGAGATCTACGAGGATATGGGTAATTATGTTGATTGCATTGCACTTTATGAAGAAGGCGGTATAAAGCCAAAAGATGACCGACGGCATGCGTTTTACTATGCATCACTCGCTTGTAGCCGTTTGAAGGATATCAAAGGTAAGGACCCGGGTGCCGATAAAGAAGTTGTGAGTTTGTTAAAGAAGGCGCTAAAGGTAGCTCCTAATTCATTCGCTGCTTTATTTCAATTTGCCAGCTATTATGAGCAGAAAGGGAATTTGAAAAAAGCAAAGGAATACTATCATAGAATCATAACTCAACATCCAAACCGCGCATTTTCTGTCGTTTCAAAATTTGAAAAGGTATATTTTGAACTCGGTCTATTTGATGAAATAATTCCAATATATGAAAAGATTTTCCAGAACAACCCAAAGAACTTTGCGGTTGGTTTTGCGCTTGCTGACGTTTATGAGAAGAAGAACGATCTTGCCGGGGCAAAGGAAGTGTATGGCAAACTTGCTGATGTCTATCCAGGTAGTGTGTTGCCAAAATTGCGGATGGTGAAAGCAAGTATCAAAGACAAAGCGTTGAAGAAAGAGATTGCAGAAATGGAAGCAACCGTAGCGCAGGAAAAATACAAGTGTGGGAAATGCGGTTTTACCACGGATAAATTTACCCTATTATGTCCAAAATGCCACGCTATAGAATCATTCTTGCTTTACTTATAGTTCCACTTTGTCTGTTCTCTCAAGACATTGATGAAGCTATAAAGCTATTCAATTCATCACAGTATGAACGGGCACGCGATATCTTTGTACAGGTGGCAGAGGATAAGAATAATCCACGTATTGCGGAGGCGTATTATTACTTAGGACGTCTGTCAATTAGCCCGGACAGCGCGATGTTCTATTTTAATAAAGTGAAAACCGATTACCCACAGTCACGCTATGCTGATATTTCTTATTTGGAGATCGCCAAGAGCAATATTGCGCGTAAAAAGTATCAGAATGCGATCATAACCTTGAACGAACTTTTACGAAAATATCCAGATACTAATTTGCAGGACGAAATAATGTTCTGGTTAGGCGTTTCCTATATGAGTAGTGATAAAGAAAAAGAAGGCATCAGTATTCTTGAAAACTTGAGAAAAACATATCCAAAATCAGTGTGGAGTGAACGGGCACTGACGATTATTCCCTCGAAAGATACCCCTGAAGTTCCCCAGGAGTATTACACGGTTCAGGTGGGGTCATATCGTAATAAGAGCAATGCTGAGAACTACGCTGAAGAAATCAGAAAGAATGGTTTCAGTGTTCAGGTAGTCGAAGCTCTGGTCAAAGGTAACACGTATTACCGCGTCTGGGTCGGTAAATTATCCACCATTGAACAAGCCAAGGCATTCTCTCAAGAACTCGAGTCTTTGGGAATGAAAGGGAATGTCGTTAAAGGCTACTGAGCCCGATAATATCGGGAAGTTCCAAATCCCAAGAACCAAATTTCAAACGACAAAAGAAGGAAATTATTTTCCATAAATGAAACTTGTTGTCTGATAAAAATTCATGCAGTTAACTCCACTTCTTGAGCAGTATCAAAGAATCAAAAACAAATACAAAGATGCTCTGCTCCTTTTCAGGGTTGGTGATTTCTTTGAATTCTATTATGATGACGCAAAACTCGCGAGTTCGTGTCTCGGTATCACGCTTACGTCAAAGACCGTACAAAAAGGCATCAAAGTTCCTCTCGCTGGTGTACCGATCAAGGCGAGTGAACGCTATATAGCAAAACTAGTCAAGCATGGATTGAAGATCGCTATTTGTGAGCAGCTTGAGCCGGCAAGTAAGGGCAAAAAGATCGTCGCGCGAGATGTAGTTGAGGTGATTACACCAGGCACCATACTAAGAACTTCATTGTTGGACGAGAGCAAACCTTTATTCATAGCTGCTTGCCTGCCTGATGAAGAAAATACCGGGGTTGCATTTTGTGATATCACCAGCGGTGAGTTTTCTTGCGGTGAGATTAGTACGCAGCAGATTGAGGAAATACTATTAAGAAAAGAAGCAAGAGAAGTCATTGTTCCTGAGGGTATTGAGGTGAAATTGGACCTTCCTTTGACCCATCTGGATGGCTACCATTTTGTTCAAGAGATCGCGCATAAGAAGTTGACTGATCATTTCAGAGTTGCTACACTTGATGGATTTGGAATTCAAGAGCTAAAACTTGCCATTGGCGCGGCTGGTGCTTTGCTCTACTATCTTACGGAAAACCAGAAGACATCGTTATCACATATAAGCAAGATCGCTCTGTTTGACGTAAAGAATGCAATGTATCTTGATTCACCGACACGCAAAAACTTGGAGATTTTTGAAAATATCCATGGCGGTGAAGCAAGAAATTTACTCTGGGTGATGGACAACTGCCTGACGCCCTTTGGTAAGCGACGGCTGCGTAGAGAATTACAAGAACCTCTAGTTGATACTGAGCATATTGAAGAAAGACTTGATGGTGTTGAGGAGCTGAAAAGCAAAGGATTTCTAAGGCAAGAATTGCTGGGTATTATGAAATCTATCCGCGATGTCGAACGTATTACTGCCCGGCTTGCCTGTAAGAGAATCATGCCCCGGGAAATGATTACGCTCAAGGAATCTCTTGAACTGTATCCGAAAGTCAAAGAAATGATTGAGGGATGTGACAGTAGAATCATCAATGACATATGCAAGAATATCAGCACATTTGAGGACGAAGTGTCGAGAATAGGTAGTGCCTTGGTCGAAAGTCCGCCTTCTGTCATGGATGAAGGAGGCATTATCCGGGAAGGGTATTCAGAAAAACTGGATGAACTACGAAATATAGCTCGGGGCGGCAAAGATTGGCTTCTGGGTTTTGAACGCACTGAAAAAGAGAGAACAAATATTTCTTCTTTGAAAGTAGCTTACAACTCAGTGTTTGGATATTATATTGAAGTAACCAAAGCCAACCTGAAAAGTGTGCCAGATAATTATATCAGGAAACAAACTCTGACTAATGCAGAGAGGTTTTTTACGACTGAACTAAAGGAGTTTGAACAGAAAATTCTCAGTGCGGAGGATAAGATCGGCGTACTTGAATATGAGTTATATGTCGCGCTCAGGGAGGAAATTGCCAAGAGTGCCGAAACGATACTGACTTCAACCAGGGCACTTGCCATGCTTGATGTACTTCAAGGTTTTGCTCAGAATGCCGCACTGTACAATTATTCACGACCGAAAATAGATACGAATAATAGGGTGAATATCACTGAAGGTCGACATCCAGTCGTTGAAAAAATCTTGGAAAAAGGATCGTATATACCTAATGATGTTATGCTTGATCGAAATTCTAACCAGATACTTATAATAACCGGTCCTAATATGGCGGGCAAATCGACTTATCTACGACAGGTTGCCTTGATAATAATAATGGCACAGGTAGGGAGTTTTGTACCGGCAAAAGAGGCAAAGATCGGCATTGTCGACAAGATATTTACGCGCATTGGCGCGAGTGATGACATTTCGCGGGGTGTAAGCACGTTTCTTGCGGAAATGATGGAGACCGCAAATATATTGAATAATGTATCTGACAGTAGTCTTGTTATCCTCGATGAAGTAGGTAGAGGAACATCGACCTATGATGGGCTTTCCCTTGCCTGGGCAATAGTCGAGTATCTGCACAGCACTAAAAAACCGAGGACACTCTTTGCCACTCATTTTCATGAGTTAACCCGGGTTGAAGATTTTCTTAAAGGCGTTAAGAATTTCAATTTCCTCGTAAAAGAATGGGGAGATGAAATCATTTTTTTGCGCAAGCTCAGTGCTGGACCAAGTGATCAATCGTACGGCATCCAGGTGGCTAGGTTAGCCGGGTTGCCGGATTCAGTAATTCAAAGGGCAAAAAAGGTATTGAGAGATTTTCAGGAGGGTGAGGTGTTCAGTGTTAGAAAGCTAAAAAAGGCTAAGTTGACCCAACAGGATCTTTTCGTTGATGAATAAACGCACTCGGTCGTTCATCGCAATATAGGGTGGAGTTAGCATGTTCAGCCTCTTGACACTTAAGTACTTTTGGATATAATAAACGGTTAGAAAATTCAGGTGTCTAAAAGATAGAAACATTTCCCCTCCCGGTCGCGACCTGCGGGTCGCGGCCGAGAGGGGTTTTTCCTGTATAACTTATAATAACCC
>JAUWLY010000079.1 GCA_030613445.1 Candidatus Stahliibacteriota bacterium
AATCAGGGTTAGCATAAATATAAGCATCAGTTGAAGCGTCCTGTAGCAGATATGTACCACTTGAATTACCCCAACCCCAAGACCCCGAATGCTGCAAGATAGTGTAGGGGAGACCACGACCGAGATGGATAGTATCATACATTGCGGTTAAGTTAGTCGGAACGACGAGTCCGCCACCAGCATTGCCGATGTCGACGAAATAAATGCGCCCCTGCTTTGCCATACCGTCATAATTGCTTGAACCCTGGGTTGTATCATTCCCAGCGACTGTACAGTTTACATGTGTACCATGATATCCACCTACATCACCAAAGGCTGCGCCTTGATAGTTCTTATATCCAACGATTTTACGATGATTTGGATACACGCCCGTTCCTGTAATAGGATAGGAGGGATCATAGTACTGCTGGTGATTAGTCGTGATCCCAGTATCTGTAGTGCTGAGCACAACACCATTGCCGACCACGCCATTATACCAAACCTGTCGAGCGCCAGGATTTGATGGAATACTTGAACGCCAGCCAGTTTGTGTGACCCATTGGCAATTAACGTTACATAGGGTTGGTTCGGACCATTCTTGGATCCAAAGTACCGCCGGGATACGCGCAATATCGCTGAGCTGTTCAATATCAAGAATGACATCCATTGTTTTACAAAGGACATGATTCTCTATCTGTGTTACTTCAAAGCCCATTTCCCTGATCTGCTGTGCTATGTCATTAATATTTTCGTTTGGAAAAACCTGTACTGTGGTACGGATAATACCTTTCTGATTCAGAATGTCTTTTTCGAGTTTGTACGCAGGTTGATATATCCCGGTCCATTGCACAAATGATTTTGTTTTAGCCTGTATGATCTGTTCAGCATCAGCACGAACAATAAACGCATAATGTGGAACATAACCAAGAATCTCAATTCCATCTGCTTTTAATTGTTCAGTCCAAGCATCGTAGATAGGACCAATCATTTGAACAATGTAATATCCGCTTCCCTGGTATTCTTTAATCGTTAGACCAGTCGCTAATTGAGGCTCGCCATCACGTGTGTCAAACTCGATGCCATTGGAAAACGAAATAATAGTAGCATTATCAACAGGGAAGACATCCCGTGGCATTACCATGCCATGTTTGTGTATATCGGTAGCGCCTAAACATGTTATGACCAATAATAACGATACCAATTTCATATAACCCCCTTTCATATATTTAAGTCTCTACAGTAATTTTACTGAATACAAGTGTTATGTCAATGGTCTCAGTACATGATATGTTGAGTAGCACTACCTAAGATATACAGTAAGTTAGTTATTGAGTGAAACAGTAATTAGTAACTAAGTTATTGGTAAAGCAGTTATTAAGTTACTAAGTAACTAAGTAATTGCGGGAATTGTAGTCGCCCGATTCATCGGGCAATGTCTGATAAATCAGACAACTACAGCGCCGTACGCCTTACGCTCTACGCTTTTGTTTCTTGGAGCTTGGGATTTGGGACTTGGTTCTTGGCAATCGCCTTACGCTCTACTCCTTAAAATTTCCCTATTTTTCATGTACTTTGCGATATATCTTAATGTAATATATTAAAGATATAATGATTCTGAAGCATTTAGTACTTGATTTATGTCATGGTTTGTGTATACTAAATCTGTTAATAGACAAAACAGATTAATTTAAAGGAGGCTCAATATGCCGAGACTGACACAACTTACCATGGACAAATCTGCTTCATGGACAAAGAAACTCTTTAATAAGATAGAAGAAAACCTTGGTGTGGTACCTAATATGTTCAAGTGTATGGGTAATTCAGATGTTGGACTAGATGCGTTCTTAGCTTTTAATGCGGGTATTAATTCCGGGACATTAGGACCGAAAAGCGTAAAGATGATAATCCTTTTGACCTCTCAGCTAAATGACTGTGAATACTGCGTTGCCGCGCATACAAAGATGGCGATTGATGCAGAGTTACTTAATGAACAAGAGTGTTTGAACGCGCGCAAAGGCATAGGTCCTGATGACAAGACAACGAAAATGCTCGAGTTCACCAAGAAAGTGAAAATGACGAATGGTAAGGTCAGTAATGATGATTTACAGGCAGTCAAAGATGCTGGTTATAGTGATCAAGATATAATAGAAATGATTGGGGGCATTTGCCTAATCAACTTTGCAAATCTTGTAAGTAACGTAGCTGAACCAGAATTAGATTTTCCAGAACTCTCCTTGAAATTAGGTTAATACCTAATTTCTTTCTTGAACCGCAAACCCATCCTATTTGGATGGGTTTGTGCTTTTAAGAGGATTTTCCTTATTTTGCAAGGGAAAGAGCGGTATTTGCTTTAAACCATTTGGTTCTGATAACAAATATTCCGTAAACCTGCAAAGATTTGTGTGAATATATAAACTATTCAAAAATAATATCGTAGCCCACTCTCTTATAACTTGACTACTCTTTAATTCCTATTATAATGGACTGTGTGGGCGAGAAAGTATACGAAATGTATCCAATGCGGAACAATTAATAAAAAACATATCTCACGAGGTCTTTGTGTTAGTTGTTATCAAAAGGATATTGAAAGTAGACATAAAGGAGAAACGAAACAACGTGGTATTGCTGCAAAAAAACTCACCAAAGAATATTTAGTCAATCAATACTTCAAAGAAAAAAAATCTTTAAGCGATATTGCTAAGGTATCTTATTGCTCAAGAGAGTTTGTCTATAAAAAAATGGTGGAATATGCAATTCCACGAAGGAGCCAACGCTCGGCAAGAAAAATAGCATTGGAGCAGAAAAAAATTATTGTAAATAGACTCCAAGATGATGGTCATATTCAATTGGTCACTTATCAAAAAATCGACTATAATGAAAAGTTCTTTGCTTCCTGGTCTCAGAAAATGGCTTATGTATTAGGGATTTTATACACTGATGGTTGTCTAAGTATGCAAATTCATCATGGGAAGAAATCTACTCGAAGGACACCTATCATAAGCTTTGCACAGAAGGAGCGGGAACTTAGTAGCAAAGTTCTATCACTATTAAATTGCAATGCACGCTTACATTATCGTAGAAAAAAGATATATGGTGGCAGAGTGTGTGGCTCTGTGTACTACTTTAATATTGCTTGCTCTGCAATTTATCCTGATCTCGTAAGACTAGGACTCAAAACTACAAAGAGTCTCGATATAGAATTTCCGACAATACCACAACAATATGCCCGGCATTTTATCAGAGGTTGCTGGGATGGTGATGGATCTGTATACTTTGAGAAAGGTCGACGTCACTTGACCGCAAGCTTCTATAGTGGCTCTCGTCCATTCATAGAGGGGATGTTATTAGAATTGGAAAAAGCTGGACTGCCTAAAAGAACCGTGTATATATTAAAACGAAAGCATCCCAGCTACTATTTTAAATTCCGTGGACATAATTGCATCAAGCTCTACCACTACATATACGACGACGCTCCCCCTACACAGTATTTAGAGCGTAAGCATTCATTGTTCAAAAAATACGCTGACCAACAAAGAACAGCTCTCAAAGACACAAAAGATCGCCAAATATCCATATTTAAAACGACAGAATAACGATTGAGTTTGGTATAATTCACTACACTTACCTGTCAATCTCTCCCCTCTTTTTAAGATTAAAAGAAACCGCGACTATGAAAGGAAACGAGACAACGGGCGTAATCTTTACTTTACTACAAAGCCTTGTCAAGCATATTTTCTGTGTTCAGTCCATTTCGCTTCTATTATTTTGTAGTGTTCCTGTACTTCATTGGCAAGCTCGCGAATTAGCTTTCTGCTTTTTGCCGTGAATCCTTTGAATGCCTCAAAAAATTCTCCATCAATTACTGATTTCTCAATATCTAGAGCCACTGATAAGGCACCCGCTAATGAGATTCCCTTTTTGTGCACATCCTCAGTTTGATTCTTTACATATTCGAGTGAGTTCTTAATGACGACCTCCTTAATAGCCGTGTTGTCAAACGTCGCACGCCTATTTTTGACATCGATCTCGAGTTCACGTATCTGGCGTGCATGATCGTTTTCTTCCCATGCGAGAGTAGCCCAAAATTCGCGGTGTTCAGGAAATTGCTTAGAATATGCACTATATAAGTCGCTGATCGTTTCCTCATGTTGAGCAAGCATCTCCATTATGCTAATATCCATTGAATCCTCCTGTTTGTCATATACATTTAGACATACCTTTATGCAGGAACGTTTAATGCCATCTTCTCCCCTACTATATCTTAGTCTTAAACCTCATTTTCCTCTTGACATTACCATAATAATATATACAATTTAGAAAAGCAGTAAAAAGGAGGTGATGCACTGCAAACATAAGTTGAGGGAAAAAATCTGTAAAAAGTTGAAGGAGGCGGCAATATGAAAAACATATCTATAGGTTTAGCTATCTTGGTAATAAGCCTATCATATTCCCAAGGTTTAATCACAAATGGTGATTTTGAACAAACCTTAAACATTGGTTGGCAAAGAGACAGCAGTGGTGTTAATATCACAATCAACCGCGCCACTATCTATGATCCTGACCCTGATTATGAAGCCCAGGTCTACAAAGGAGCTGGTACTGGCTTTGCAGAACTTTCACAGGTGGTGGACATTCCATCGACCGATCTTTTATTCACATGTAATGCGAAAATCTATGCCTTTGATAATGACGCTGATACCCTAACTTGGGCTGCTGCTGCCCTTATTATTTCATATCTGGATGATGGCGGTGCAACCCTCGGAGAAACACGTATATGCAATTTCTCAACACCCTGTCCGTGGTTGAGTACCCCAACATGTCATTTAATCATGGCAATTGATTCATTTTGGCATAACTACGGTTTTAATATTGATGATGAATTAGCCAATGTGCCAGGTGTCAACCCAGCAGATGTCCAAAAAATCAGCATTGCACTCTACGACACAACACTCCACACTTGCTGAGGGGCAAGTCAAACGGCGAAGGTCTTCGCCGATGACATAAACCTTGAAATTCTCGGTAATCAACCATTTCTCGTCTTAAACACTACTGAGGTAGTCAATGATAATAATGGCAATGGTCAACTTGACCCTGGTGAGCAAGCAGGTATTGTAACCTATATCGGAAACGTGGGTAATGTACAGGCAACTAATGTACAAGGGACGCTGAGAACAACCTCGGCCTACTTAACGATCACTGATTCTCTGTACAGCTACGGCACGATCCCTGCAAGTGGCACTGCTGACAACTCTTCGGATCCCTATGATCTTAACGTCTCGATTTCAACACCACCCGGGACGATCGCTGATTTTGATCTAGTACTTGTTGCTTCAGAGACGACATGGGTCAAGACTTTTTCGTTCCAGATCGGTACTGCACCTGGTACAGTAATCTGGGGCCCAAAGCCGCTGCCCAGTTTTCCAGCTGGCGGTTTTATCTATGGTCTTGCATATGATAGGATAACTGATCAATTATTTGTGTGTAATGCCTACTCCCGCTCCCATTACCGATATGCTTCTGATAGTATGGTTGGCTATCTCGGTTCTATTTCTGCACCGGATACGGGAATAGCAGATATAAGCTATTCTGTCTATGATGATAACTTATGGGTCTGTGGTTACACTAGTTACAAACGTGTCTGGAAGATTAGCAAGACCGGTACGGTGTATCACTATTTTACTAACCCGGCAAATGACTATGGTTGCGGGCTCGGATTCGATGGACAGACTTTATGGTTGGCTGACCGCAGAAGTACGTTAGGTGCTACTGCATACATTTATCTTTCTGATACACTGGGTAATGCGACTCAATATAATGCCCCAGTCCAGGGTTACTATAATGCGCGTTGCCTTGCCTATGATACACTCGGTCATTCATTCATTCACGTCAATACCTTTTTTAATTCAAGCGGTACCGCGCTTGATAGTGCGGGTGTCTATGAACTACAGGGTATGCCACCTGCGGCGACTGGAAACAGGTTCCTTGTGCAAACCGGCTGGAATATCCGCGGTATTGAGTATGACCCACGCGACCACAATTACTGGATAACAATACCGCAGGGTGCGTCTTCAGCTAATGCAATCGTCAAAGTCCAGGGATTTCATATGCCGACAGTTGGGGTGAAAGAACATAGATCTCACACCTCTTCCGATTTACTGAACTTGAGTATTGTACCGAATCCAATCACTTCAAAGTTCACCTTACACATGAACTTGCCGAACAGGAGTAATGTTAGTTTGAAAGCATATGATGCATCTGGTAGACTGGTCTGCAATATGCTAAATAGTATGACTCTATCAACCGGTTCTCACAGTCTGGCATGGAATTTGAAGGATACTAATATGACAAATGGCATCTATTTCATAGTCCTTGAAACTGAATACAGCAGAACTTCACAGAAAATAGTTGTCACCAAGTAAAAACTTCGTGATCGTATGAGGGGGAGAATCAAACTGCTTCTCCCCCTCTTTTTTTGCGACATCCTTTGGAGAAATTAGGGTTTTTGCATAAAAGGCTTTTCCAATTCATTGCTCTTTAGTTTTTCGAAATACAGATCAAAGTTATCTATTCTTACTTTTATTGCATTGACAAGGTGCTCTAGTTCATCTTCAGGTGCAAGCATATCCTGGTCCATGATACCGACAACCATGTTCACATAGATATCCTCTAAATATGCGTGCTGGAGCTGGGCATCAGCAGATACCTTTTCCCCCCTGAGCCGCGTTTGTATATCTTCGAGTAAGACACTTATTTTTTCATCTTCCTTGAAACGACATTCCTCGAAAATTTTTGCAATTATGGATTCTGCTGCCTGAAGTTTTTCCAAAAGTTGTTTTTTTACTCTTGCACGTAGTGATGCTGGTTGCTTTTGCATCGGGATCTTAACACACTCCCATGGTTCAAGCATGATCCTTCCTTTTTCATCACGCACGAGATTGAACGAATCGTCGAGCACAACACTTCCTGAAATCACCTCAGGTTCTTGGGGTGTGGCATCCTCGTAAACTGTAAACTCTGATTCGCGAAATGCTTTTGCTGTGAAATAATACTTATTTCGTTGCTCGACTTGCTCCTTCTTTGTGATCTTGAAAGAATCAGGTAATAATGAATAACTTACAAGATGACCACTGCCACTAGCAAGAGAAACCATGCATCTTTGCACCTGGTCAAAAACTTTAACTAGTATCTCTCTATCCATATATTACCTATACACTATTTCATCTTATTTGTCAACATTACATAGGAAATCTTGACAAAAAAGGAATTATGTGTAAGATAAGAATTCAATGCCAACAATAGTGACATGTATTCTCACAACGATTTCATTGTTGATAACTCTTTCATGTTTGTATCTTTATTATAAAAGTAACAGAAACAAGGATTTTTTATATGCATCTTTTCCATTTATATGCTCTACACTCCTTCTTTTTGTTCATATCCAGTTAACAACTTATGCAACACCAGAAACAGCAGTTTATTGGACAAAACTAAAATATTTAGGAGTCTTTGGGTATCTCATTGCCTTTCCCCTATTCATTTCTTCCTTATCTAAAAAGAAGGTTAGCACACGGGCTATAGGAATAGCCGGTTTCGTAACACTCCTTTTCTTCATCTTCACCTTTTCGACAGATCTGATTGTCAGTGAACGTGTCGTTACCTATGGAAACAGCCTGCGTGCTGACGTTGGTATTTTATATCCTTATTTTATGCTGGTTTTTTTTGGGATGGCGATATCATATTTTATCATGTACATTCGCATTTTCACCGGGGCAAAGACCAATATGAAAACAAGGGTGAATTATACCCCAATTACGATCGGAATTGTCCTCGCCATTGCTTTTGCAATAATCGATGTTGCGGGTTTGGTCATTGGAAAACCGTTTATTAAATCAATACCTTATCCGTTTGTTATTGGCACAATAATCTTTATTCTATCATATCTTTGGTCATTTTTATCCCAGTACTCCTGGTTCTTTGTTGCACTCGACAGATCGCAAAATAAAATAATACAGCTTACTGAACGGTCTGATAAAAGTGTCTTGGGTTTTGTACAACTCATCGCCCGAACCCTCGATGCAAAAGACCATTATACTGCGGGTCATTCACTTCGAGTAATGGATTATGCAGTCAAAATAGCAAAGTCGCTCGATCTGTCTAAAAACGAAATCGAGCTCCTCAAGCATGCGTGCTTACTGCATGATATCGGTAAGATAGGTATCCCCGATGGTATACTTAATAAAGTAACACCGCTTACCGGAGAGGAACGTGAGCACATATTGAACCATCCGGTCCTTGGTAAGGAAATATTAAGTACTGCTGAAGAGTTTCACGATATTCTCGATATCATCTATGCTCACCATGAAAGGATCGATGGAAATGGCTATCCGAATGGTTTAAAAAGAGAAGAAATACCACTCCTTGCTCGGATTATTGCCGTGGCCGATACTTATGACGCGATGCTTTCTGAACGTCCCTATAGAAAAGCACTATCAAAAAAAGAAGCGATCGGGGAACTGAAGCGTATTAAAGACTCCCAGCTGGATGCTAGTCTTGTCGAAACATTTATAGAAGATATCGCCAGCAATAATTAAATAATGTCCTAAATTCAAACGTGTTGAAAAAAGCTATCAGCATAAGTCTGTCCAAAGCTCGCTCTTTTGTACTGAAAAAACAGCTGCTCAATACGGCCCCTAAGCTCAGGGGCAAGCAGGGTGTCATGGGAATAATAGACACCCTCGGCTATATCCAGATAGACACAATAAATGTTATCGAACGTTCCCATCACCTCGTTCTTTTAACCAGATGTCCTGATTACAAACAACAGTTTCTCTATGATTTGCAGGCGAAAGACAAAAAAATCTTCGAATACTGGGCTCATGCTGCTTCTTTTATCCCTATGAAAGACTTCCGGTATTATATCCGAAAAAAGAAAGAAAAACCAAAAAAAGATTCCTGGTATGACACCTGGATAAAAAAATATCGAAACTCATTAAAAAAAACCAAATCGAGGATTGAAAAAGAAGGGCCATTAGCAGCGAGTGATTTTAAAGATAATATCAATAGGAAACGAGGACCTTGGTGGGATTGGAAACCAGCCAAAGCCGCACTTGAAATACTGTTTTGGAACGGTGAATTGATGATTAGAGAAAGGAGAAAATTCCAGAGAGTATATGACCTTACTGAAAGGGTACTACCGAAAGATATAGATACAACTCTGCCGCACATAGATGATGAAAAAGTCTTCTTTATCAAACGTGCTCTAAAAGCAATGGGAGTGGCAACGATCCAGGATATCAACAAATATATTGGGATCAGCGGCAGACTTAATAAATGGGTAGACCAGATGCTCAAGTCGGGTCAAATCCTTGAATTGACTATCAAGGGATTGGACAAATCCTATTACATCCTTACTGAAGATCTTGAGGAAATAGGAAGATCTAAAACAGGTATTAGTCCTCGCGTTCGCTTCCTCTCCCCTTTTGACAATTCGATAATATTAAGAGACCGCACAAGTGCTCTTTTTAATTTCGACTATAGTCTTGAAGCATATGTACCTAAGTCAAAAAGAAAATATGGATACTTCTGTTTGCCGATTCTATGGCAAAACCAACTTATAGGAAGGATCGATCCAAAAGCAGACCGCCAGAATAAAATCTTGATCATTAATAATTTACACCTCGAGGATAAAAAAATAAATTACAATGGATTTATCCCAGCTTTATCCCGTGCGATAAAAGATTTGACTGATTTTCATAATTGCGAAAAAATTAATTTGAGTAAGAACATACCTTCAAAAATTTCTCACAAAATTACAATATAAACGAGCCTAAAACTCTACAGACCCTTAAATGGGAGCGCTCGTAGTGTAATAGTAATTTACTGTCCTCTCCTCTTTAAGGAGAGGAAAAAAGCCTGCCCTGAACCCTGAAAGTATCATTCTGAACCATGTCCTGAACTAGTTTCATGGGTTGGTTCAGAATCTCTTCAGGGCAGGCTTATTTCAGCATCTTGGAAAATCGAGAGATTATGAGACCCTG
>JAUWLY010000226.1 GCA_030613445.1 Candidatus Stahliibacteriota bacterium
AAATGGCTTTCATTATATGCCTTGATAATATTCATTTTGGTTTGTAGTACAGCGTGGTGTGGAGAAATTCACGAAGCAGCCCGGCGTGGGAATATCGAGATTGTGAAGTGTTTACTAAAAGAAAAACCGGTACTCATTCATGCAAAGGACATCCACGGATACAGACCATTGCATCGCGCTGTTATGACCAATCAAAAAGATATGGTATTTTATCTTCTCCGTAATGGAGCTGATATCAATGCCAAAGGGAAACACGATATTACCCCGCTCTATCAAGCAGTTTTCTATGGTAACAAACAAATGACAGAATTGCTCATTGCCAATGGTGCAAGTATCGATGGAAAAACTGATCTCGGTTGGACTGTCTTACATGGATCAGCATTCAGTAATCAGGTAGATATTATCAAAATTCTGATGCAACGAGGAGCCGCGGTAGATGTTCGCGATCTGCTTGGTTATACTCCTTTACACTGGGCAGCATTTGCTGGAAATAAAGATGCCGTCGAGTTTCTTATGCAAAACGGAGCTGAAGTTAATGCCCGTGCCATAGATGGACATACTTCATTGCATTGGCTTGCATATACGGGCCATTGTGATATCATTACCATACTTCTGGCAAAAGGGGCAGACATCAACTCAAAGACGCAAAAGGGAAACACTCCTCTGCATTTAGCCAGCCTGAACGGCCAGGAAGCAACAGTAAAATTACTGATCGAATATGGAGCAGATGTGAATTTGATGAATAACAACGGCTATACGCCTCTATCATATGCTCTTTATAAAGGTTATTATGCCATCGCTGACCTACTCCGTAGTTACGGCGCATGGTAATAGCAGTGACGGGATCAAATCATCCATCAGGATAACAGCAGGAGTCGTCGGTTTAGTTCTATTTCCATTAATTTTGAGGTTTCCATTTAGCCAGGTCTTTGACCTCAGCAAAATTGCCAGCGGTTTGTCAGCACTAACTGGTCCAGCATCCACTTCAATGATAATTATAGGTACAGGCTACCTTTTTATTATCTTAAGTTCATTATACTCACTATTGCATATCCGGGAGTAATCTTCTTCAGATAAAAAGCGTGCTGGTTTTAGTGAGATTGCCACACCCTGCGGGCTCGCAATGACGATTTGTATAAATGTTATTTATTAAAAGCTGTATTCCAGTTTAAAAAAACTTTTTTCAAAATGAAAATGGAATTATCTACTATTTTTTTTCTTTAACTGGTGTTTTTTCTTTTATTAAACGAATGTTATTAGAGCCACATTTGGGGCACTGTCTTTCTATCATTTTACCCTTTTCATAAGGGTATTTTGATATCGCACCACACCGCAAGCATTTAAAGTCTTTTTCTTCCATGATTTAACCTCCAGTTTTAGTCTTATTGTCGTATAGTTTCATAGTCGTATAGTCGTATAGTTTCATAGTCGTATAGTCTTATTGTCTTATAGTTTGATATTTTTCGATCTTAATGATTTCCTAAGATAAGAAATAAATCCTGAAATCAGTTTTCCTGTTGTACATGCCTGTTCATACAATTTCTCAAACTCTTCTTCATTTATATAGTTATCATTTAAAGCTGCATAGAAATGATTTCTTACTTCGCCACAAGACCGTCTTGCATAATTGAGAAAATTTATAGATTCTTTGTCAGTAACTGATTCAAACCCTTCAGCTATATTTGACATCACAGACAATGCAGCACTCCTTATCTGATTGCAAAAAATAACATCTCTTCTAATATATTGTTTCCGTGTAATTTCACTAACCATTTTCCTTAACTTTCTCGCTTCTTTCCAACAATTCAAATCCTCAAATCTCCTTGTTTTCATTTTCCTTTCTTCCTTTTTGATCGGACAATCTGACTATAGGACCATCCAACGATCCGACTATAGGACTATCCAACCATCCAACTATCGAACTATCATCCAAACAGCGCCTCCAGTTGAGCCTCTATCTGTTCAGTCATAAAGTGTTTTAGATCAATCGCACCGGTTGGACATGCCGGTACACAGGTACCACACCCTTTACACAATGCTTCATTAACCTGCGCTACGTAGATGCCCTTTTCTTTTTCAACGATCTCTACTGCATGGAATTCACAAACTTCAGCACACCTACCACACCCTCGACAGTATACTTCATCAACTACAGATGTTATTGGCGCCAGGGTAATCTTGTCACGGCTGAGCAGTACCGAAACCTTAGACGCTACAGCTGATGCCTGAGAAATTGAATCACCAATATCTTGCGGGAATTGGCAACAGCCACATAAGAAAACACCTTCAACTGTGGTCTCCACCGGACCAAATTTTGAGTGGCGCTCTAAGAAAAATTTGTCTGCGCCTCGTGGCACTTTAAATAATTCAGAGAGACGGAGGGAATCTTCAGCAGGAACCATCCCTACTGAAAGTACAATAAGATCAACAGGTATGATTATGTCTGCATTGAGGTCTACAGATGGAACAGTAATCTGCTTTGCTACATCCGTACCTGTAATTTCTGGTTCACCTTCATAAGGTAAAAAGAGAACGCCCAGTTCTCTCGCTTTTCGGTACATCTGTTCCGCGCCTTTGGAATAAACCCTGACACCACGGTTCAAAATTGCGATATCAATACCCTTTTCTCTTAAGCATATCGCCTCTTTTATTGCTGCCTGACAACAATAACGAGAACAACCTGGATTACCTTCGTCGCTCCTTGAACCAACACACTGGATAAAGGCAACTGATTTGATATCTTTAATATCACCAGATATTATTCTCTGCTCCAATTCCATATTAGTTATTACATTTGAGAATCGGTCATAACCAAATCGCTTTCCCGGGACATAAAGACTGGATCCTGTTGCCAGAACAATTGCGCCAGCTGTAAACTCAATCTCTTTTCCTTTAACATTAAATTTTATCTGGAAATTTCCAACATAACCAGTGACATCAATAAGTTCAGCAGAGGTAATAATTTCACCACCCGTCTTTGTAAACTCTTCGATTAATTTATCAATAATTTCTTTTCCTGGTTTAAAACTGGGATAGATACTGGACAGGTTACGTACTAAACCACCCGGGACTTCGTTCTTCTCAATGATCTTTACTTTATAACCTCGCAGCAACAGATCAATCCCGCACCTTAATCCAGTAATTCCAGCGCCAATAATAGCCACATCCCGGTTAACTGATAACTCCTTCATAAACAGAGGTTCTAATTCTCTTACCCGTGCCACTGACATCTTTGTCAATTCCTTTGCCTTCTCAGTTGCCTTTTCCGGCTCTTTCTGGTGAACCCATGAACATTGATTTCTGATATTAGCAATATCAAAAAGGTAAGGGTTAAGTCCAATAGCAATCAATGAATCCTGGAAACTCGGTTCATGTGTCTTGGGCGTACAAGATGCAACAACAACTCTGTTGAGTTTATGTTCTAAAATCCGTTCTTGGAGCTGGCGTTGTGAAGTTTCAGAACAGGCAAACGCATAATCCTCACAAAAAACAACATCTGGCAAGGTCTTTGCATATTCTACTACAGCCTCAACATCAACAACCTTAGAAATATTTGGCCCACAATGACAAACAAAAACACCGACCCTGAGTGGACCTGAAACATCAACTGGCTCTATTTTTGGTTTTTCGATCTCTAATTCATGACCTTTGAGAAAATATGATGCCTTGACTGCTGCACCACTGGCTTCTGAGATTGAATCAGTAATGTCCTTAGGACCTGTAGAACATCCACATACTAAAATACCCTCTTTTGTGGATTCCAGAGGTTTAATCGCTGGTTCTGCATTCTTGAAAAAACCATCTTCATCAATCTCGACACCGAGCACCTCAGCTAAATGTCTACAACCTTTTGAAGGAATCAATGCTGAGGCAAGACACACCGCATCAAAGGTCATTTGGTTTGATTGCCCTTGTTCGTCCTCGTAATAAATAATCAAATCATCATTTTCATCCTCAATAACCTTTGATGGTTTACCCTTAATATATTTCACACCCTTTTCTAATGATCGATTATAAAACTCTTCAAAGCCTTTTCCAAATGCTCTGATATCGATATAGAATACTACAATTTCTACGTCAGGATAGTGCTCTTTCAAAACCAAACTATCTTTAATGGTATTCATACAACAGATCCGACTACAATAATTGATATCCCGACGCATATTTCGCGAACCAACGCATTGTATAAATGCAAAACGGATTGGTCCTTTTAACTCTTTATTGAGAGCGAGCTCGCCGCCTGTCGGACCATCTTCGCTTAAAATCCTTTCAAGCTCAAAAGCGGTGTAGATATTTTTGTAGCGTTTGTAACCATATTCACTCGCCTCTTTTGGATCAAGATAATCTACGCCGGTGGCTACAATTATAGACCCAATATCGAGATCAATAACTTTATCCACCATATCATGAACAATGGCATTTGGTTCACATGCCTTCACACATTCTAAACATTCAGAGCAACCAGCACAATTGAGACATCTGCTCGCCTCTTTGATAGCTTGCTCAGGTGTATATCCAAGGACAACCTCATCGAAAGTTTTTGTGGCTTTTTCCAAATCAAGTACAGGCATCTTCTCCCTGACCTGGATTTCTACGTCATCTGGTATTTCAACATCTTCAACACGGTCCTGCTTGATTTTCCTACCTTCTTTCAGATCAACTCCTCTTATGAACCGATCGATTGATTCTGCAGCTTCTTTTCCTGTAGCAATTGCCTTAATTACTGTAGCTGGTCCAGTAACTACATCTCCACCAGCAAAAATACCTGGAACATTGGTTTGGAGAATATCTGGGTCGACCTTAAATGTTCCCCATCGCGTTAGTTCAAACTTCTCTTCTTTGTTCAGAAATGAGACATCAACATCCTGACCAATAGCCATAATTACCATGTCCAGATCTATGGTAAACTCCGAACCTTCTACAGGAATAGGTCTCCTCCTTCCTGAAGCATCAGGCTCACCAAGTTTCATTTTCACACACTCCATAGCCGCAACCTTACCATCTTTGCCAAGAATCTTGGTTGGCGTGGCGAGATAATGGATTTTGATTCCTTCTTTTTCTGCTTCTACCACTTCCTCTTCATTAGCAGGCATTTCTTTTATCGACCGACGATACACAATAAAA
>JAUWLY010000006.1 GCA_030613445.1 Candidatus Stahliibacteriota bacterium
TATCTCCATACTGTTGAAACAGAGATCCTGACGTCCTAACTCAAAAACCCGCTGTTTTGATCGCCATTTGATCAATGCGGGGAATGATGGCAAAACACGGGATGCAATGATGATATGTAATTTGGTTGGAAGATGATCAATGAAGTAGTGTAACGCCTCGTGTACAACACTTGATTCAGTAATCGCATGGTAGTCATCTAGGATAATATAATAATCTTTCTTGCATTTATCCTGGAGTTCATTGACCAAGGTACCCATTACCGTGCCAATATTATTTTTCAATTCTTTATTATACGTTACTAGTTCCTTTGTTCTTTTTAAAAAATCCTGCTCGAGCTGTTCAAATCCAGCGATCAGATGAGTGAGGAAAAGATCGAGACTGCTGTCTTCTTCGCTCAGTGCATAGAATACGTTAGCGCATCCTATATTATTGACCCATTGACTGATGAGTGTGGTTTTACCATAGCCTGCGTCTGCAATGATAAGCATGATCTCTTTATCCTTATTATCATGTAACAGTGCTAACAGACGGTTTCGTTCAATGATCTTACCCTTAGTTTCAGGGAGAATAAGTTTTGTACGCAGGACTATCAATGATTCTTGACTTCTAGGCATATTGGATAAGGCATCCGTACCATTTTCTGAGATGTCTTGCACATCGGCAATGTCGCTCAGCATTTTCTATGGCAAGCGTTGCTTCAATTTTATACAGTTCTTTGGACGGGATTCTGCGTAGTTCTGATGTTACCATCTATAAATGTTTTCGCAACGTATTTTCATAAATAAATCCCATCTGTATATAAGTTTTCGAACTAAAAATCATTTTTGTATCAGTTATTCTAACTCCTTTATTATTCGAGTAAAAAGTGATTTCTTTTGATGTATTATCTACCATTCTTCTTCAAAACGATTATAGTTAAGAAGTCTTTCTTTGTCAAGCATTGTCAATATTACTTTTCTATAGCTTCATGATTCTTGTCAGGGCTCGCCCCGTTAAATAACAATTTCCACAGAATGATTAATTCCTCTCTTATAGTTTCTATTTAACAGGGCGAGCTCATCCCGCCAATGGGCCGGATGAACATGGCAATCTCGATATACCCTCGGAATTATGGGATCAGGCCATTCTAATTGCAAATTTCAGAATTTAGATTGTAGATTGAAAAATTAGGAGCAGAACGAGGGCAGGCATTGGACATTTCTGATAACCAAGCCAGACCGATGGACTATGAGTCCATGGGTTGTTGTGGGTATCAAATAGCCATTATTTTAATCTCAGGTTCGACAGTGTGCCGCTGCAATAACTCCTCACCTGTTAAATCCTTTCATTGACACACATCTTAATGTATATATAATAATAAGTGGGTTAATGGCGATTAACCGAAGGAGGTAAAGAAATCCATCTGCGGTGCCATAGTATCAAATTCGAAAAAGATAAGAGTAGTAATTAGGTAGGAAAAGTGGGTTATTAAAGTCCTGGAAGTAAAAATTCGCATTAAACTGGGAGCTCATCGAGCATTAGATGTCCAAAGGAATATAACCTGCCATTATTGTGGCTAATATGATTGCAACAAAGGAGGCAAATCATGAACGAGCTTAAAGTGCTTATCGAATACATCGTAAAAGCATTAGTAGATAATCCGGAAAAAGTCGAGGTGAAGGAAATCGCTGGAGAAAAGAGCATTATATATGAGCTTAAAGTCGGTGAATGTGATTTGGGTAAAGTAATTGGCAAAGAAGGTAGAACAGCAAAGGCTATCAGAACAATCATTACCGCTGCGGCAATGAAACAAGGGAAACGAACGGTATTAGAGATTATCGAATAATGATGTCTTGTATATCTTGTCTTTTTCACCCTGTTTTACACACGTCTAACCCGGTATCTACTTCATTATTGTAATTGATGGACAAATTACCAGGAAAGTAGTCAAGGTTAGATAGTTTCTGGAACAACGACTTTGGTGTGAAGGGGAGTGATTTCAACATCACTCCCCTTTTTTTCTTGGTCAAGTTTATCTCAATTTTTCGATACAGGCTGGTCCACTCTTGATCCAATTCTTTTGTATTACAACAGGTAAAAACGAGATGTCAACATTGGTTTTTCTCTATTTTTCCTTCAATTTTTTCACAGGTGATCCCAGTTGCTCTTCTCACTACGCATTACCCTCTACACACTACTGTCCTTTATGGTTTGACCCCAATTCGCAGGTTCGCAGGTACCTAAAGGGGCGGGGTTGACATCTTCTGATATTATACTATAATTTAATTAATAGAAAAAGGAGGTAAGATGAAAATTTTGATATCGATCCTAGTATTAGCTTTGATTGCTAATGCAGGAACTATACATCCGCAATTAGCGGATATACTGAAAACCATGAAACCAGCGGATGAACTCCAGGTAATCGTCCACATGAAAAATCATTCGAGCCTGGATCATTTCCCCAAAGGAACGCCCAAGGAAATAAAACTACTCTACCTACAAGACTTTGCAGAAAACGACCAAAGAGAGATTCTTGCATTTGTCCAGGGCTTTGGCAACCAGATAGAGGGGCTACATACATGGTGGATCTTCAATGGCTTTACGTTTACGGCAACAAAAGATATCATCGAGACAGTTGCTGCGCGTGAGGATGTGGATTATGTAATTGATAATTTTTCGGCCCATATTACAACTGAAGTCGTGGACGAAAAACCTAGCAGAACACCTGAGTGGGGTCTTGTCATAATAAGTGCTCCGCAGTGTTGGGACGATGGTTATGATGGTTCAGGAATCATTGTCGGTAATATTGATACTGGTGTCGAGGAAAGCCACCCAGCTTTTGGTGGCAGGTGGGTTCCTGGTGGATGGTTTGATGGAATCAATGGTCAACCCAATCCCTATGATGATCATGGCCATGGTACTCATACTATGGGTACGATCTGCGGTGGTGATGGTAATGGATCATTTGTTGATGATATTGGTGTTGCTCCTGGTGCGCAATTCATTATGGCTAAGGCTTGAGACTCCGGCGGCTCGTGTCCGGCGGACGCGCTTCATAATTCTTTTCAATGGTTTACCACCCAGACAGTCCAAGTCTGTAGCAATTCTTGGGGTTCAAGCGATGCAACGTCATTAGAATTCTGGGATGATTGTCAAAATTTGCGTAATGTGGGTATCTATCCAGTCTTCTCAAATGGTAATTCTGGTCCTAATCCAGGTACTGCTGGTACACCAGCGAATTTTCCCATTGTAACTGGTGTTGGTGCGACAGATAGTAATGATGACATGGCAAGTTTCTCAAGCCGTGGGCCAGCTCCAAACCAGGCTCCATGGAATGACCCAGCAAACTGGGGTCGACCAGACTGGAATCTGATTAAACCCGATATCTCTGCTCCTGGAGTAGCTATTCGTTCTGCAGCACCAGGTGGAGGCTATCAAAACATGCAGGGAACTTCAATGGCTTGCCCTCATGTTGCTGGTGCTGTTGCTATATGTTTATCAAAGAATAGCAGCATTGATTATATTACCCTATACAATATCTTACTTGATGAAGCAGATGAACCTGCTCAGGGCGCTCCTTATCCAAATAATGATTATGGTTGGGGTAGGCTAAATGTCTATGCCGCATTAAATGCAGTGCCGCCTCCAGTACCACATCATAATATAAGAGCAAGATATTTCTCTGCACCTGCACCTCGAGAACTAGAATTTACAACGATTCAACCTGGTGGAGTCTTCAGAAATTCGGGAACGTTTGATGAAAGTAATATTCCGGTTACCTGTTTAATTCAATTCGGTGGCAGTACAGTCTATACAAGCGATAGAACAATTGCCTTCTTGGCGACGAATTCCGAGACTTTAGTCACCTTTGATAATTTTACCCTCGGTGCGTGTGGTTCACATTACCAAGCAATTGCCTTTTCAAGCTTACCTGGAGACACCTTCTTTAACGATGATACCATGACATTAGATTTTGCTGCAGCGCGGCTCTATGAAATACCTACACCAGGATGTCTTGCCTGGAAATATCCGAATATAGACAGCGGTGTAGTACCTGTACCTACAGATGCAGGTTGGATCCCTGCAACGCCGACCGAGATTCAACAGATCTCTAACTTAGATAGTGATTGGTGGGTAACTGCAGGTGCAGCAGATACTGCACACCAGGATCTCCAGCTCTATGGATTCCAGCTTGGTGCAGCAGATACCCTCATTGAAGAGCTGGTTGTTGAGTGGTGGGGTCATCACGGTGCAACGCTCCATGATCGCCTTACCTTATATATGTGGAATGACCAAACAAGTACCTGGTCACAGAAGTCACAACAAATAACTGCGCCCAATGATATCCACTTCACTGCAACATTAGATATCGATTCAGCAGCAAATTACGTCAGTATAGACAGCTTCTTCTATGTAAGTACGGGTGCTGATGTTTATATAAAGGCTTGTTGTCCATTGCTCTTTACCTATAACGGTGAGAAGAATGTCTTTATCGCAGACTTCATTTCCGGTGGTGATATTGGTACCTGGGTCGGTCAAGTGCTGGGCCAGAATATCTATCTACCACCTGACTATGATGAGTATGTGAAGATAGAAGAAGAGAACCTTGCGTGTGTGGATGGCAAATACCGGATGACACTCAATGAGATGCTTCAGGAAGTAACTTATCTGGATGAAGCAAAGCTTTATGTTGTCGATCATCCAACCGACTATGACATCTATCCGCACGAGGCCTTGCTCTGGCCAGGTTACGAGGGTCTTAGGCTCTATACATCAAAGGAAAGGCCGCTTAAAGCCGCCCATGATGCTCTGGGTCGTGATATCTTGTATACCTTAACCGAGGCCGATCGTGTCTTTGTGCCGTTTGAGAAGCTTGATATCACTGGCTTTACCAAACCGTTTGAGGTAATCCTTGATGTCGGTGAGTTGAGTGATCCTAGTTCAGCAATATTGTATCTCTATGGTAGTACGCGTTTTCCTGATGCCGGTTGGATTGCATCGGAGAGTGATATCTACCAGGCGAGCAAACAGGGTCTTAAGGTAAAAAATCCTAAGGTAGAAGTGATTGATGAGCATGGCAGATGGCAAGAGGTGGTATCCTGTGGTATGCCGGCGGGTCATAAAAAGACCGTGACCTTTCCGTTATATGATGATCAGGGTATCTCGATCTTTGAGACTGAGGATCATCGGATCCGACTCAGTTTAACCCAGGAGGTCTATCTTGATAAGGCCTGGGTGAGTTGTGCTGAGCAAGATGATTATCAGCTGACCGAGCTTATGCCAAGCTTAGCAGATCTTCACTATTATGGTTATGCTGCGTACACTTCAGCAGATGGTAAGTATCCGGGTGATTTCTGTTATGAGCACCGTGTCGCCCAGAACCATGCGAACGTAGTAGGTTACTATACGAAGTATGGTGATGTAAGTGAGCTGCTCAGTGGTGCGGACAGTCGTTTTGTGGTAATGAATCATGGTGATGAGATTGCTCTAGAGTTTGATGCCGCAGACTTACCTGAGCTCAGAGAGGGTTGGACGCGTGATTTCATCTTTGCGGCGAAAGGTTTTTACAAGATGGCGCGGCCCGGTCGTGCGTATGCCTATTCAGTGGAGCCTTTGCCCTTCTATGGGATGCGTGAGGATATGTCAGCCAATGGTGTAGGTTATTATCCCTATGATCCATCGCCCAATCTCTTTGGTACACTCCTGGGTCGTCTTTATGCGAAGTTTGTCTGGGATTATCCATTCTCATTTAAAGATGCTGTTGCGATAGTTAAGTCACATCTGACCGGTAAATTAAAGAATAGATATCCGACTGATCTTGCTGAATATTGTCAGACATGGAATACGCGTCATGTAGGTACCTTTTTCCCAAATCTTTATGCTGACTTGCCACCGCATCTAAACAGTGAGGGTGTGCCGCTCCGTGAGGTTGAAGGTGACTGGACTACACGCCTTGCGGCACTTGGTGTTCCGTTTGGTGACCACTCATTACATAGTAACTATGTCCTGGTATGGATGACGACTACAATACCGATTGGCATCGAAGAACTCAAGGGTCTTGTTCCGACACAATTTGGCTTTAGTATTGGTTATCCTAATCCCTTCCGTGGTGCGACGACAATGCGTTATACAATACCCTCTAAGACCGAGGTGCATCTTGATATCTACGATGCGACAGGTCGTTTAGTACGTCGTCTTGTTGATGATACGCAGAAACCTGGTGCCTATAGTATGAAATGGGATGGTATAGATTCTCGCGGATCAAAATGTGCCTCTGGAATCTACTTTGTGAAATTCGAAGCTGGCGACTACACATCCACAAGAAAGGCTGTATTACTGAAATGATATCATTTAGGCCGGGGGGATTCATCCCCCCGGCCTAAACCCCATGGCAAAATCAATAAATAAACTAAAACTCTGTTGGCTTGGTAAAAGTAATCTCGTAAGAGAGTATTTTCGCGTGCTTAAAAACAAGGACATCGGGGGCGCGAATCGTTTTGTGAAATGGTTAAACTTTGTGGTCGACAGTGAACGCTTATTAGAACATGATAAAAAGGGTGTGATTCACTTTTTCATCCCACCAACACCATCGAAATCATTTGCTCGTATTATACGATCTTATAATGACAGCTACATTCTTAAGAGAAAAAAAGTCCCATTACATAATGTTCTTATCTCTACTACCAGAAAATGTCCTTTCAATTGTTGGTATTGCAGCGCAACTAATACACCTGAAAGCGATATGAAAATAGACAACATTAATAAAATAGTTTCGATCCTAAAAGAATGGAACGCGTGTATTATCGGACTTACTGGTGGAGAACCACTGCTCCGTACCGATACTGATGAAATCATACGCAAGTATGCTGGTCAATTCACCTTTACCATATTTACTTCTGGCTACGGACTAGACCGCGCACGCGCGCAAAAACTAAAGGAATACGGTCTCTTCTATATTGCAATTAGTCTGGATGACTATGATAACAAAAGACATGACGAGGCTCGAGGTAGTAAGGGTGCCTTCGAAATTTCTATTAAAGCAATAAATAACGCCAAAGAAGCTGGGCTTTATACTGTGGTTCAAAGTGTTATAACAAAATCTATGCTCAACAACGGTCAGATATGGAAGTTCATGAAATTTGTCAAAGAACTTGATGCAGATGAGTGGTTATTATTAGAACCACTAGGCACAGGAAAACTCATCAATTGTGGCAATGATGTGTTTTTAAACAAAGAGGAACATGAGCAACTGAAATTGCTTCATAATATTGCACAGAAAAATCCTGAATTGCCAAAAATCTGCTCATTTGCAAACATCGAAGACCCTACAAGATTTGGCTGTGGTGCAGGAGTAGAGCACTCGTATATTGACACCGAAGGTAATTTCTGGCCCTGTAATTTTCTACCCCTTTCACTTGGCAATATCCTTGAAGAACCAAATGCTGTATACAGCAGGCTGGAACGATATTTTAGTACGCCATGCAAATACTGTATTCTTATGGCGGAAAGAAAAGAATTACAAGTACTATTCAATGGGAAATTACCAGTTCCTTTTGAAAAAGCAAAGGGCTTTCTCGAAGAACGACTGAACCGTATCGGAAAAGATGATAAACCTAAATTTTATAAACTCCTAGAAGGGAAATAGATATGGCGAAATATGGTAGTAAGATTATTTCAGTCGGCTATTATGTTCCAGATAAAATTGTAAAAGTAAAAGACATAGAAAAAAAATTGAAGTTTAAAGAAAAACTCGGTGTGCCATATGGTATCTTGGAGAGGTTAACAGGCTGTCGAGAACATCGCGAGGCCCCTCCTGAGACCGACGCTTCGGATTTGGCAGTAAAGGCAAGCGAGCAGGCAATTAAGCAAGCTGGCATATCTGTCAAGGATATAGATTTGATTATCTTTGGTGCTTGCTGCCAGGACATCGCAGAACCTGCAACTGCTAACATAATCCAGGAAAAAATTGGTGCATCAAGTGCTCAGGTCTTTGATGTAAAAAATGCATGTAATGCTTTCCTCAACGGCATGGATATAGCTGACTCGCTAATTTCGACAGATAAGGTAAAAACTGTGCTCATTGCTGCTGGCGAAGTTGCGTCAAAATATATCGATCTGGATATAAAAAAGAAGGAAGACTTGGATTTAAAAGTGTCAGGGCTGACACTCGGTGACGGAGGCGGTGCAGCGATAATGACTAAGAGCAACGCGAGTGAGAGTGGGTTAAAAGCAAGCCATTTCACCTCAGATGGTACACAGTGGCGTTTGGCAGTGATCTATGGCGGTGGCACAATGTATCCACGCGACCCAAGCCAGTGCTATTTTCTGTCTGATAGCGTCAAGATTATTGACCTTGCGTTTGAAAAAATCCCAGCAATAATGATAAAAGTAATTAAAGATGCTGGTTGGAAACCTGAAGATGTAGATCTTGTTGTTCCCCATCAAGTTACATTAAAAATCATTACAGATATCATGAACAGTGTAAAAATACCTTTTGAGAGAGCAATAGTCACTGTCGACCGTTATGGGAATACTGCAGCAACAACCATTCCTATTGCCTTAGGAACGGCTTTAGAATCCGGCAGGATGAAACCGGGCTCGAAAATCCTCTTGGTAGGAGGCGCAGCAGGTTTTTCTGTTGGTGTACTTGCCCTTGTATGGTGAAGATTTGTTTGAATCGTATGGTTCGTTAACTGCGTTTAATGCGTTTTAACCTATTAACTACGGGGTAAAAGCTACAGGCGTTAAGACCCCTTTCGGGGAAGTTCCAAATTCCAAGAACTCTCTCGATTCCTCGAGATGCTCAATTTTGTAATCAAACCATAACATTGAACAAAATCGGCATAGGCGCTACATTTGTTTCTACTATAATGGACTTATTACTACAATCAACAGAGACACTGTGAATAGATACTTGACAAACTGCTGTTATGTCATATAATTGTTATGACGATTTGGTGGTATGTTTTGTAGGATAAGGAGGAAGAATGTCAAAGACAAAAATTACCATTAGTATTGATAAAAAATTTGTGGTTGATCTTGATAGAATTGCTAAATTGAAGCGTTGCAATCGAAGCACCCTTATTGAGGAAGCAATCAAAGTATGGGAAAGGAAGTACATTGAAGCAGCGCTTAAGCAAGGTTATCAAACCATGGCTAAAGAGGACTGCAAGGCTGCTGAAGAATATATTAGGATCGCACAGGAGATATTGCATGAATGATCCCTTACCCAAACGAGGCGAGATCTGGTTGGTGAATTTCAATCCTGGCAGAGGTAGTGAACAAAAAGGGATTCGTCCTGCCCTTATTATTCAAAATGACACAGGAAATCATTATGCATCGACCATCATTGTTGCCGCAATAACAACGACTATAAAGATCTATCCGGTCACAGTTTTTCTGCCGGAAAAAAATGTTGGTTTGTCAAAGGATTCAATGGTTAATCTAGCACAGATACTCACTGTTGATAAAATGCGACTGCGGAAGAAACTTGGGAAATTAAGTGCGAAACTCATGACGCGAGTAGATGTAGCATTGAAAATTAGTCTTGATCTATAGAGAAAAAACTTTTAAGGTGATACCTGTAGAATGTCAGGCCGGTGGTATTGCCTGTCCCGAGGAATCGAGGGGAGTTTATCGAAATGCTGAAAGTGCTGTCGCAGATCCCGAAGTACTAAGGGGAAGAATTGAAGTGACCTGCTACCTTTTTCTGAGGATACGTCCAAATATACTTTCAGCATCGTGTCTGCTGGTATTCGGCATGACACAAATAAATTCATCTCCGCCAAACCTTATTATCGTATCAGCCATTCTCAACGAATCCTTTAAAAAGTGGGCAAACTCTCTTATGACCTCATCACCTTTAAAATGCCCAAAGCTATCATTCACTGTTTTGAAATAATCAATATCGACCCAGGCAACTGAAAAAGGTGTTTTCTGCGTAATTAATTGGTCTATTTCCGGTTCTTGCCTTTCTTTCAAGTAACGTCGATTACAAACACCGGTGAGTTCATCTACATGCTTGGCATCTAATTCCATTTCTTCCTTCTCGTTCAATGTTGAATTATAGTTTAATGCACAACAATGTCAAGAAATGAACATTCTCCCATATTTAGAGGAAATCATGAAACAATGGAGGGAAAAAGGCGGCAGGTTTTGACCTTCTACGTTAAGAACCTCTCAACATAGAAATTGACATTCCACTGAATTTGAATATACTTATTCTATATCAAGGAGGTTTTGTGAATATATACGTAGGTAACTTGTCGCATGATACTACTGACAGCGAGTTACAGAAGGCTTTTGAAGCCTTTGGACGGGTCCTATCTGTAACCATTGTCAAAGATAAGTTCAGTGGACAATCAAGAGGATTCGGATTCGTAGGTATGCCCAACAATAAAGAAGCCCAGACTGCGATCGACGGTTTGAATGGCAAAGATTTCATGGGCCGAGCACTCAATATTAACGAAGCACGTCCTCGTCCTGATCATCGAGGCGGCGGAAAACGAGGAGGCGAACGAGGAGGTGGTGGTAGACGTCGCTCCTGGTAGAATATATTCAAACAAAATAAATCCCTCGCAGAACTCTGCAAACCCACGTGATTTTAACAGTGTCGCAGAACGTGTTTGAAATAACGGGAAGAGTTGTATTACCCAACAAAATGAAACCAAAGATCTATTTCAAGAACAACATAATCGTACTCCAGTTTGCCAGATGAGGATGTTCAAAGTTCTAATATATGAGCATGGAGGCGGGATGCAGTATAAAATATCCAACCAGTGCTCCAATGAATCCATGAAGTACAATTAGTTTCACTATGTTAATGTTTCTTTTCATCCCTTATTGACCGCAGCAGGTCGGCGGTTTTCCTTTGAATTCCTTCGCATTGGCACTGGCAAGCCGCTCGAGAAAACGTGCAATAAAACCTTTCTTTTTTAAATATCTAAACGGGTCTCTTTCGAATTGGAGCTTGCACGCATTACTGCAAAAATAGTAGGTTCCACTGTTGAAACCAGTCTTGAATTCTGCGGTTTGGGGATCAAGCATCATACCACAAACTGGATCATTGGCCATAACAGTCACCTCCTTGCCCGAAAATATTAAGAGCTGATTTCGATATCAAGTAATATCGATGCTTTTAATGCTAGAGCAAATCCTTTTTCATCTTTTCGAATTCCTGTTTAGATATTTCTCCTTTAGCATATCGCCTTTGCAATATCTCAAATGGTATTTCTTCCTCCGTCTTTATCAACTTTTTCCCATTAACGAGAAAGTATACGGCAATAGCAATAAGAACCAGCAATATGATCCACATAATTACACCTCCATAGCCATAGTTCATATGGCCCCAATCCATCATATGCCCATTGCTCTCATGTGCCAACACACGGGTGATGGGTAGCATGAGTACAACTAGTAATTTTCCCAAAGAGTTCATGATTTACCTCCTATTAAATTTTTTCAAATACTTGCTTCATCTTCCACCTCAATATAATAGACGAGCCAAGATCCCAGAAGTTATGCAACACTCGGTATATGATGACAATCATCTCATCATACCCATACCACCTCTTATGCTTCCACTATGAGCAGAGGCAGTGTTTGTACTTATGAAACTGATTATTATCATGGATACTAAAGCTACGTATTTCATTTTCTACCTCCTTCTATTCTTTAGACTCCTCCTTTCATATCTAGTTTAGGGTAAAGTCGGCAACGCAAGACGTGACTTCATACTAACTCTGTATTCTGCAAGGCAACGGACTTATAGCCAGTAACCTCTGATCCCATATGCACAGCCGGTTCCCTTGACATTCCACTGGCTTTTTATATCATCTTACGAGGAGAAGTAATATGCCAGAGTTCGACAAATACATAAAGAAAGCAAAGTCTATGGGTATTACAAAGGCAAAAATCATTGATCCAAAGTCAGTGGTTGTTGGCGATTGGGTGAGATTGAAATGCCAATATGGCTGTGGTGGTTATGGCCAGAGCCTTACATGTCCACCCTGTTCACCGACACCTGATTATACGAGGAAAATGCTTGGAGAATATTCTAAGGGTCTTTTGATGCAAGTAACGAATATCTCTTTTGATACGAAGCCGGATTTCAGCCTAGAGCGGATTGTGGCTGATCTTGAACGGGAAATTTTCCTTGACGGTTATTACAAGGTGTTTGGAATGGCTGCTGGTCCATGTGGACTTTGTGAAACCTGTGAAACGAAAAAACCATGTAAGCATCCACATGAAGCTCGACCAGCTATGGAAGCTTGTGGTATCGATGTTTATGCAACCGCAAGAAATAATGGATTTGAATTGAACGTTGTAACTTCAGAGGACGATCCCTGTTCTTTTTTATCATTAATAGTGATAAAATGAATTTTTGTCCTAAGGATACGACTGGGGTCAATCCCCTTCGATGTTCTCAGAACAGGCTCGAAACTGGAAAATAATTGGCATAGAGGAATCATGAGAAGTTGAAAAGAGATAGTTGTCTTGACATTCTACATTTATTATTTATGTTTAAATAGTGCAAGATGAATAAATTGGTTATTTGAATATAAGGAGGTAAGATGAAAAAGATTTTTTTGGTATTGATATTATTCTGCTTCTTGTATGGTGCAGGAGAGAACTGGACACTACTTAGCCCGAGTGGTACGCCACCATCAGGTCGTTGGGGCGCCGCGAGTGTTTATGACACTCTTGCTGATCGCTTTATTGTCTTTGGTGGAGCAATTTGGGGAGCAGCCTATAACAACCTTTACGCTCTAGACGGTACAGCTTCAGGTAATGGTATCTGGACACAATTGACACCGACAGGTTCGATCCCTGGAGCAAGAGGCTTTTGCGCTCCTGTATATGATGCACCGAGGCGACGAATGATCATTTTTGGTGGTTATAATATGTCGGCTAGTTGCTATAATCAGGTCTATTTTTTAGACAGTTTATTCCAACAGAGCCCGCGCTGGAGTTATGTTTCAGTCAGCGGCCCTGCACCAACTGTTAGACAAAGCAGTGCTGCTGCCTATGATCCAATTCAAGAGAGAGTAATTTACTTTAGTGGATGGTGTGGATATAGTTGGAAAAATGATGTTTATGTGCTGGAAAATATTGATTCAAGCCCTAGTTGGCGTCGGCTATTCCCTACTGGTGGAGGACCTGGTGGCAGATGGGGTGCAAGCTGTGTCTATGACTATAATAACGACCGTTTATATGTTTTTGGTGGTATGAATACTGCCCAAGCTTATCCAAATGATGTCTGGGTTCTTGATAGTCTTCAGACAAGCGACGGGCATTGGACCCAATTATCGCCAGGTGGTTCAATCCCCACAGGACGGATGTGGTTAGCCTCTATATATGATGGCTCTTGTGATAGGATGCTTCTTTTTGGAGGCGGATATTTCCAGGGCTCTGCGCTCAATGACCTTCGAAGTTTAGACCCGTTATCTTCAACGCCGTCCTGGTCCCTGATCAATCCAACAGGTACAAGTCCCTCTTCACGATTAGGCCCATCCTGGGCACTTGATGAACCAAGGGATCGTCTCATCCTCTTTGGCGGTAATTACTATAGTAATAACTATAATAATGTCTATGTCCTGACTTGGGATACGGGTATATCTGAGGATAAAACCCCTGCGGTAAATCGACCAATAATAGCTATTGAGCCTAATCCTTTCCGAAATTTCACCACGATAAATTTTGAGGGTGATAAAGGTTTCATATCATCGGTCATGGTCTTTGATTGTCAGGGACGACTGATCAAAACATGCTCCTCGGACAGACAGCAACTTCCATGCAAGGTCGTCTGGGATGGAAAAGACGAGAATGGTTTCAAAGTTTCTTCTGGCACCTACTTCGTCATTATTAAAACCGATGAGGGGGAAATTCTAAAAAGAGTAGTAAAGATATTCTAGATAAAAAGCTTTACTCAAACGGTATTGGATTACCAGTGGGATTACGTTTGTAATAGATATCAGGGGTTCCATGGTGGTTGTCATACCAAACCAGATGAACGTATTTACCCGCTATTGCCAGTGAAGGATTCCAAACATCCAGCCCGGGTAGGGGTACAAGGCAGCTGTCTTTTTCCCAGGTTATACCATTGTCTGTAGAACGTTTATAGTAAATCCCATCATGAGGATGTACCCAGACTAAGTGGACAACTGAACGCAGCGCTGCACATGATGGATAAGGAAAAGAATCTGCCATATCGTAATTAGAATTAGTAAGGCGAATATCGGGCTGCCAGGTAGCTCCTAAATCTGTCGTACGCTTGTAAAATATGTCAAAATGAGGGTCTTTTGTAGAATCAGCCTGTGCTAGCCATGCTAAATGTAGTGATGAATCAACATGGGCGATCGTTGGGAACGCTGCCCAATACAGTGTTTGATCGGAAAGACAATTCTCAAGCTGCCAGGTTATCCCACAATCTGTAGAACGTCGTCCCCAAATTTCCGCGCGACCAGTTCGAAAATCAGTCCAGACAACCTGGACTAAAGAACGGCAAAATGCAAGACTGGGATTGAGCTGTGAAGATTGATTATCTGTAACCTGAATATCTTCAGACCAGGTTATGCCATTATCCGCTGAGTATTTATAATAAATGTCTGTATTACCATTCCGTTTGTCTACCCAGACAATGCGCACGTCAGCGCCGCAGCAGACACAACCGTGAATTGTACTCTGCACTGAAGAATCTGGTGCATTGGTCAAACGGATATCCTCAGACCAGGTTACCCCCCAATCAGTTGAACGCTTATAATAGATTTCTTTATTTCCGTCCCGATCATCATCCCAGACTATATGCGTCACCGGATTCATCACCCCGGCGATTGAGACACCAGGATTTTCTGCCTTGCCCGTTGTATTGGTCAGACATATCTCATCTGCCCAGGTAATACCATAGTCTTGAGAGCGCTTATAATAAATCTGTGTATTTTCACTGCGTGTATCATACCAGACCACATGGACAATCCCACCAAAAGAAGCGGATATTGACCAGGTATTAGCAAGCAAAGCACTACTGCAATGAGTAAGCCGTGTCGTGGGTTCCCACTGAGCGAAAAGAGGAGCAGCAATGAGGAATCCAAAGACTGAATATAAAACATACTTCATATCTACTTCTATATTATAGAGGGATTTGGGTTTAAGTCAATTAATTACAATTATGGTCATATTATTCCTTGACAATACCCTACTTTATAAGTATGATATTAAATGAAATTGACAACCAGAACACGCTATGCAGTTAGGTCAATGGTTGATCTGGTGAATCAACCCGCGGGTAAACCAAGTCCACTCAGTGATATTGCTCAACGTCAAGGAGTGAAACTAAGATACCTTGAGCAGATCTTTATAAGACTTCGTCGGGCAAAATTGATTGAAAGCAAAAAAGGACCTGGCGGTGGCTATTTTATCAACCAAAATCCGAAGTCCATAAAGTTGAGTGAAATAATGAAAGCGGTTGGTGAATCCAGCGCACCGGTGTTCTGTGTAACGAGAAATTCCCAGAAAAATTGTCCCAGGATGATCTATTGTACTATAAAACCCTACTGGGGAAAACTAGGGAAAACTATTGATCAGTTTTTTGATTCTGTAACACTCCATGATGTATCAATAAAATACGATTCCATCGATCCCGGTTAAAGTAAAAAAGATGCACTATTAAATATGTTAAATAATTCGAAGCTGAGAAGACTAAAAAAAATCATCCACGATTATCAGAAAGTAATAGTCGCCTTTTCTGGTGGAGGGATTATATATGGCTAAGGCAATCGGTTTGTTGTCTGGTGGTTTGGATTCAACACTTACAATAAAGTTAATTCTGGAACAGGGGATTGAAGTTTTAGCGCTTAATTTCATTACGCCTTTTTGCACTTGTACAAAAAAGGGTTGTTCGCATCAGGCTATGAAAGTAGCAAAGGATTTGGGCATTGCCTTGCAGATTATTAAATTAAGAGATGAATATATTGAACTTATTAAAAGTCCCAAATATGGTTATGGCAAGAATATGAATCCTTGTATTGATTGCCGCATATTTATGTTTTCAAAGGCCCGCACACTTATGTTGGACACAGGCGCTTCATTTATCTTTACCGGTGAAGTTTTGGGTCAAAGACCAATGTCCCAGCACCGTAGAGCAATGAAGATAATTGAGACGAAATCGAATTTGACAGGGAGAATACTGCGACCTCTGTGTGCCTTACAACTTGAGCCAACCCTACCTGAAATTGAAGGAATCATTGATCGAAAACGTCTATTGTCGATAACCGGGCGATCCAGAAAACTACAGATCTCATTGGCAGAAGAGAAAGGTCTGGTCGACTACCTGTGCCCAGCTGGAGGATGCCGCTTAACCGATCGTAATTATGCGAAAAGGCTTAAGGAAGCGTTTAGACATAAAGAGGATTCTCTGAGCGATGTAGTGCTTCTAAGGTATGGACGCCATTTTCGTCTGCCAAGCGGAGCAAAAGTGATTGTTGGACGAGATGAAAGTGAAAACAATATTCTGAGCAGTGCTGCTGCTCAGTGCAATATTCTATTATTAGAAACAAAAGATTATGTAGGTCCAGTAGTTCTTCTCAGTAAATACAGAGATGCTGAGGATATACGAATGGCAGCAAATCTGTGTCTTACATATAGTGATTATAAAGGTGAAGAAAATGCAAAGGTTGAAATCGGAGATGATTCGGATATATTGGCAGAATCATTATCTAATGAAGAAATGAGAGTACTTGCAATCTGAAGGAGCTAGATGGCAAAGTTACCAGACATCGGAAAAATTTCCGCAGAGGTTTTCAAAGAACTGATTTTTCCACATTTAGGTACTAAGAGGCCAGAGGTGCTTGTCGGTCCACAGCACGGCGTGGACGTTGGCATTGTAAAAATCGGTGATAAAGCAGTAGCAATGACGACGGATCCAGTATTCATTGTACCTGAATATGGATTTGAGCGTGCCGCCTGGTTTGCCATTCATATCCTGGCTTCGGATGTTGTAACATCAGGTTTGGCACCGACTTATCTGAGCATTGATCTAAACTTACCGCTATCTATGACAGAAGACGAACTCAAGACCGTGTGGACGACGATTGACAAGGAGTGTAAGAAAATGAGTATGGCGATAATTTGTGGTCACACCGCGCGGTATGACAACTGTAATTACCCGATGGTTGGTGGCGCAACAGTACTGGCAGTTGGTAGCCTTGACCAATATGTATCGCCACGATTCGCTCGAATTGGTGACAAAATTATCATAACCAAAGGACCAGCGATTGAAGCATGCGGTATTTTCGCTGCAATGTTTCCAGGATCATTAGCTGAGAAGTATGGAGTGGAATTCTCCAAACGTGCACAGCGGCTTTTCTACAAAATGTCGGTGGTCGATGATGCCATGACCGCAGTGACAATTGGCGTACGCGATGAAGGTATAAGTTCTATGCATGATGCAACAGAATGTGGAATATGGGGTGGCGTTTATGAACTTGCACAGGCAGCAGGTGTCGGTGTAAAGATTGAGAAAGAAAAAATCGTCATTGAAGAATGCGTCACAGAAATATGCGATTTCTATGAAATCGATCCTTACAAATCGATCAGTGAGGGCACACTTATTATTACATGTCGGGAAAATAAGGCAGAGCAACTGGTGAAAACACTTGATGATAGAAATATAAGGGCATCGATTGTTGGTGAACTAATCGAGCCTAAATATGGTATGAACTTGATTGAACAAAACAAAGAAAAGAAATTACAGCATCCAATAGTTGATCCCTTTTGGCAAGCATTTTATAATGCGCTACAGAAGAAAGGTTAGGTCGTAAGGGAATATGGTGACAGGTCTTGAAATGAACAAAGCGGGTTGACCCCGTTAGATACTGAACTTCAAATATGCTTATGCTCTTCGATCGTGTGACAGTGTGTTGTTTTTACTGATTAGACTACCAGAAACGTATGCAAGACAAGAAATTTAGTCGAGAAAAGATACCGCTCTTATAAATCCGTTGACAATACCGAAATATTCGGTACCATAACTACGAGAAACGGACACTATGGCAGCATGTAGGTATTGTAGAATAATCCACGAGGCAGATCCGGAATACCGTGTCAAAAAAGCGCATTGGGATTTGAAAAGTGATTTTCCACGTTGCTCCTGGCACTGGCAGTTTCTATGTGATGACTGCAAACGAGCAGTTTCGTTCAATGGCATGGCGTGGTGTCCGAAAACAAAAAGATATTATTGTATACGGTGCGCTCCCACACATAAAAAAGTTAAGCGGTCGCTTTGGGTTTGGGATTATTACTATGCGCTGTGGTGCAATCCGTGCAAACAATATCATCCAGCGCTTGATTGGTTAGAATATAACAAGAAACATCCGTGGCATTCAGATGTAAGAGCGCGTCGAGCATTAAAAGGTTTAAATAGAAATAAATATTTGAAGCCATGGGTTTTCATAAAATGGGCACCAAAAAATTTACAGTATCCAACACAGCAGGAAATTCAGAAACGTTGGGATGAAGGAGCTGAAATATGGGATGCTGGGTACACAAAATATGGTGACGCTTACCGCCGCAATATATTCAACCCAACATTATTCCCGCTCATAGGAAATGTAAAGGGGAAGAAAATACTCGACGCTGGGTGTGGTGCTGGTTATCTCTGTAGATTGCTTGCTGCAAAAGGAGCACAGGTTATTGGTGTTGATCTTTCGAGGAAATTTATTGAACTCGCACGACAATACGAGAAAAAGAAACCTTTGGGTATCAAGTATTTATGCGCTGACCTTGCTCGTATATCAAAACTATCGACAGGGTTCTTTGACATGGTGATTTCAGTATACGTTTTATGCGATGTGCGTAATCATGATAACGCGATCAAAGAGATCGCGCGGGTTTTAAAACCCAATGGGCGTTTCATCTTTCTCATTGAACATCCCTGTTTCAGTTGGGGTGCAGGCGGCTGGTCACATGTTCCATTAGACAGCCATAGAACCGAAGACTGGCTGTTCTTTAAGGTTGATAATTATTTCAAGCGGCGCACTGAGGAATGTCAGTGGGGTCAATTGCCCGTGCTTCTTACTTTTTACAGACCGCTTTCAGATTATTTTCATAGTCTGAAAAAACACGGCTTTTTTGTGCTTGATTTAATTGAACCGCGACCTACTCAAAGATCATTACGCAGACGTCCAAGAGAATGGAATGCAGAGAATCGTGTACCGCCAGTATTGATAATTGATGCAGTAAGACAAAAATAATCATTGGTTATAAAAAAAGAGGGTGGTTTTACCACCCTCTTTTATCGTAGAAATCGTATTGTCTATTCAACCAGAATTACTTTCTTGACAAGTCGTTGGTTTTCAGTCTGCATCTGTACAAAGTAGATACCGGAGGCAACCTGAGTACCGCTCGCGTCCTGTCCATCCCAAGAAATCACAGTAGGCACTAGGGAGTAAGCAGTAGGCAGTAACAAGTTCCTCACTAACCTACCGGTTGCGTCAAAAATCTTAAATTGGACTTGTTGGGTATTTGACGGTAATGTGTATTGAATTTCCACTCGGTCGCGGAATGGATTAGGATAAGGTTGCAGAGTCATTATTCCTGCATGAGTTTTAGTGACTTCTTCAACACCAACGAGTGATATGCCAAAGAAATTCATAATTGAATCAAGGAGTGCTGCTCTTGTTGAGACGCCGCTGCCGTCAACTAAACCACCAAGTTCAAATGAAGTACCTACTGTTCGGTATGTCCCAGCATCATTGGCAACACCACAATCATAGGCATTGTCGGTATCATAGAATATCAAGAAGCCAGTGCCAGTGGGCGAGATATGGTCCATCCAGGAATTCTCACCCGCATAGGCAAAGTTCATACCTGTAGTAAAGGTACCACTCTGACCGGCAAATGGTCCAGCATCAGAAGTGCCATCAGCAGTCGCATTGATGCCAAAGAGCGAACCAAAATCATAACCGCCCTGGGATAATGGATCATAGTACCAAACATCACCACCTTCAAGGTACATCCTACCGCCACTATTTACATAATCAACCAGGGCTGTTGCCTCAGCACTACTTGCACCGATTATATAGTTGTTGGCATAGATACCCACGCAGACAAATACAGCAGAGTAGTAGCCAAGGTCTGATGTGGGTAAGGTCAAACCGTAGTTACCTGTGTAGCCAATGCTTCCCAGGGTACTGTGCATTGTTTCACCAGGGCCTGGCGTCGGGTCAGGATTCCATACATAGTAATGGATCCTGCCGATAATGATCGTAAAGTCGATCGTATCGGCAAAACTACCGTCAGTAGCGATCAATTGACACAGGGCAGGATGACCATCTGGTGATGAAGGGCTTGCATATACAGTGTATGGGTCGCTGGTATTTTCTTTTGTACTATCAATAAGCAGCGAACCAAAATAACCTGCATTATCAGTTATTGTTAAGTAAGGATCACTCGATTGTATGGTGGTATTAAGGTTTGTGAAATTAGCGCCACCAATATTTCTAATCGCAGCTGTTAGATCACTGGTTTCACCTGGATCAAGATACCCGTTGCCATTACCACCAATATCATTTATTATTGTCTCTAAGAGTGCAAGATACTTTTCTGAACCATTATAATTTAATTCAAAATCGTCGGCGAAGACCTCCGCCGTTTCCATTGCACCTCAGCAAGTATGGTCGGTTTTGGCATAGAGCGCTACTTCGATCTTTTTGACTTCAGATGGATTAACACCAGGTAGGTTTCCTAATTCTGAGTTGATATTGAATGAATAAAAATTCCAGTTGGCATTTGGTGCTATTATTAAGTGACATGTAGAAGAGTTTGCCCAGGGACATGGAGTGGTGAACCGACATATCATCGTCTTGCCTAATAATGATCCAAAACCATCCAGATAAGAAATGGTTATTGCTGCTCCTGCCCAGCATAGCGTATCGGCATTATTGTCATAGGCATAGAGCTTCGCATTGACGGCAAATTCAAGATCGGTTGTCGGTATATCAACGGTTTGCCATAATTTTGCATAATTGCCATATTCGTCTTTCGCATATGCTTCATAATCAGGATCTGGGTCGTATGTGGTTGCCCGGTCTACTACAGAATAAGACCCACCTTCAACTTGCTGCCAGCCAGTTGTTAGAGGTAGCTCGAAGTCGCCGTTCGTCAACAGCACACTGGCGCCACCTAAACCTACCAGGACCAAAAGAATGATGTATTTGTGCATATCTCCTCCTTTTCCTTCCCTACAATGACCTGTTTATTAAATAACTAAATCCCTATATAATTATACCTTGATTCATTAAATGTCAAGACCCAAAATCGCTTTCAGGCATCTACAGTTTATACCCGTACCAATATCCGTCACCACCATCTTTTGCGGCATCAGCATCGCGCGCGATCCAGAGCAGGCCCTTACACCAGGATAGAGAGAAACCAAAACCAGTACGAGGAAGGTCTATTTCAGTCACATAATTGCCGTCGAGGTCATAGATAGCTATTTCGAATTCATCGCTCCAGACAAACAGATGCTGGTTTGATGCTGCAATAGCGTAATTGTATCCGTGTTCATCATACCATTTTGATAACTTGAATTTGTCGAGTTCATTACCAGTTTCAAAATCCAGCAGTCTCACCGTGCCCCCATAGTATTCATAAAGATATTTGCCATCTGGTGACATCGCTGGTGAGCTGTTTTCTTCATCAAAGACATCCATTAATTCGACATCAGCTATTTCATCCCAGAGATCGACTACATACAAATCTGTGCCATAGTTTTTCAAATACAGGTTACCATCTCTTGGGTTATGAAAGATAGCCCGACAGTCGAGTTCCAGATCATAGTATTCGATAAAGTTGCCTTTTTTATTATACTCGTTGAGCACGCAATATTCTTCATTGCCTCCATTGATCGTATAATAGTGACGTCCATCATAGGTTATCCCGACATTATGAAAGAAGACATTATCCTTTATCTTCATTGACTGCACTGCTTTGTCGAACATCTTTTTCGTACCGCATGTTGCCCGGACGGTTAGCAACATTATCGCTATCAGCAAACACACCTTGAAGATTTTTTTCATTTTTTGCCTCCATGACCCCGCACCTAATTCGACAGATATTTATAGATCGATAAACAGGCTTTCTTGGGGTTCTACAAAAACAGTACACTCACTAGTAGAACCTAAACCAAAACTAGGTGCGGGGTTTAGTATCCTGTCACAGCTTTCAAATTAGCTACAGCTAAATTCCCCAAAAGTAATTATTTAAACAAAACAAGACAAAATATTTTACTCATTACTATACAAATATTATCCTTTAAGTCAAGGTTTAAGTCTTGACAGGCTGACCGAGAATAAGGAGTAGGGCGTTTACGCCCGTCCTGTTAAATTAACTTTCAGGAAAAGTATGAGCATCCATGTTACACAATTTAACAGGGCCCGTAAAAATATGTCGGAATTTAATTACATGTAACGAGCCTAAAGGCTCTACTCCGAGAAATTTCGACATTCTCGGCCAGCCTGTCTTGACCGATTGTAGATACCGAGTATAATTAAATTATGATGATTACATTGATCCTTACCCTCATAAGCGCTGATTTTCCTGTCTGTACAGCGGCAGGCTTCAATGGCTATCCTTCTATCTGCTATGCTAATGATCAGTACTATGTATTCTGGCTTGATCAGCGGTTATCACCTAACTATTCTATCTATGGAACTCGCATTAGCAAAGACGGGACGATCCTGGATCCCAATGGTACAGAGCTATATACTGATAGCGCAGGTTATGATTGCAATGTTGCCTCGGATGGTACGAACTTGCTCGTTGTCACCAGAAACTACTGCTGAACCAAGGGTGATATTATTGGAGTGCGTGTCGCTCCAAATATGAGCAGCTTGGGTGATTTTGAAATATGCAATCCAGCTGATCCTGATTTGATCCAGACCTACCCTTCAGCAGCCTTCAATGGTGAGAATTATATTGTTGCCTGGAGTGATGAAAAAATTGGTGGTGTTAATTACTACTCTGTTTGTGTTGCCCGGGTGACACCGACAGGTGCAGTACTCGATACCGGCATATGCATCTCAAGTGGTTCAGGCAGCAGTGAATATCGACCTAAGGTTGCATATGACGGTAGTCGTTCCCTTGTCGTCTGGCCGAAGTCGAGTAGTGTACAAGGACGTTTCGTTAATAATGCTGGTCAACCTGAAGGTAATATCCTTACGATCGCTTCGGGTGGTGCAGGAGGTCCTTCTATTGCCTACGATAGTGTGAATTATCTCGTTGTCTATCAAGCAGGGACATGGCCAAATTATAATATATATGGTCAATTCGTTTCTCCGCAAGGAACTCTGGTCGGTAATCAAATCACCATTGCTTTAGATAATAATGATACTTTGAGATGGCCTGACATTATCTTTGATGGTTCAGACTACCTGGTGGTTTGGATGAGTGGCCCAAATAGTCCTGGTCCAAACTTCATCCACGGTCAGGGCATTGCTACAGACGGTTCTTTGATTGGTAACAATTTCCTGATCAGCGACAATACAAGTAGCATGCGGTGGTGGCCTATGCTTGCTGCATCCGACAGTAATTACCTGGTCGTCTGGGGACAGGGTTCCTCTGATATCTGGGGTAATATTGATCAGGGACCGGTTAGTATAGAAGAAGACATTGTATCTATAAAGAACGAAATACCATTTTATACGAGTACATTATTGAGTGGACCATTGGATCTGGCAGCAGGTATTGAGTATCGGATCTACGATATTTCAGGTCGCAGCATCGATGCCAACCAGTTAAAACCTGGCGTATATTTCATCGAGATCGAGGGACACATTCGATTAAAGGTCGTTAAAATCAGATAACCAGAATAACGGGATTTCTTAAAAAATTAAAGATTCTGGGCAAGCCGGGAAATAATCTTTCGTTGTTGTCATTATCCGGCTTGACCGGATAATCTAGGCGTATGCTATGTTACTGGATTGCCCGATCCCTTCGACATACAACTCAGGACTACAGCATGTCGGGCAATGACACGAGGGTAAGCCGGTAGAGTATATTGCTTACTATCAGTTACCGAATCTTCCAGTATGCTCCTCATCATATAAGGCTTTTTTCATGATTTCTGCCAACGGATCATCAATAAACCAAAGGCGTACAGAACTGTCTAAATAGCAGAAAGAGGAGGTACATTAACATGAACGAAAAACAAATAACTCGCTGGGAACCTTTTAGAAATTTTCTCAGCTTAAGAGATAATTTTGATGGTCTTTTTGAGAATTTCTTTGGCAGAATGCCCATGGAAAGGCAAGATTTCTGGTTGCCGACTGTGGATATTGTTGAGAATAACGGAAATATCGAGGTCAAGGTTGAATTACCAGGTATGAACAAAGATGACATCAAAATCACGATCAAAAATAATATGCTCCGGCTATCAGGTGAACGAAAGCAAGAAGAGGAAACTAAAGAAAAGACATTCCACCGGATTGAACGATATTTTGGGAAGTTCTGTCGAACGATTCAATTACCAGCTGATATTGATGCAGATAAAATCAAGGCGCAGTACAAAGATGGTGTTCTCAATATCACCCTACCAAAACCAAAATCAATGAAGCCTAAAGAAATTGAAGTCGAAGTGAAATAAGTCTCATCTCCCTCAAAACAGGGTCGGCATCAGCCGACCCTGTTTTACTTTTAGCCGCACTTATCATTCATCGGTTCTCCAAAAGATTGACTTTTTTGATTCAATTGATATAATTCAATATGAAGATAAAAACGAATTTTTCAATTATTCTCTTTTCTTTCCTGTTTGCAGCGCTGTGTTTTGGGAACCGCGGGATGATCCCGATTAATCCCAATATCATGATTTTTGAGCCGACGCAGCGCGCAATGATCGCGTGGGATGGTACGCAGGAGATCCTTTTATTGAGTACGGATCTGAGTGCTTCAGATTCAACTCTGCTATTAGAGGTTTTACCGCTTCCCTCAGAACCCGAAGTGAAAAAGGGCGACCTTGAAACTTTCCGCAAAGCTACGGATCTTATAAACCGTAAATTACGGGCAGCAGCAATGTTTAGTAAAAGAAATGGCGATGGAGATAGTCACATGAAAACTCCGGGTGGTGAAGTTACGTTTCATGAAAAGATCGGTGCTCATGATATATCAGTAACCCATCTTCTTGATGCTGATGGTTTTATTGGTGGGGGCCGCGATTACTTAAAGACGCTTGATATCGAGGCAGATGTGATTTCAGAAGCAATGAAAAACCTGATCGAAGATTACATCAAAGACGATTTTACCTGGTTTGTCTTTGACGTAGTTACACTTGGCACAGAGACTGTGACTAATGAACCTATTCAATACACTTTTAAGACTGACAAACTCTACTATCCTTTGAAAATCACCCAGACTGGTGAAGGACATACATCGATCGAATTAATGATTTTGACACCTCAATTACTGAAGTTTTTCCCTGGTTTACCGATCAAGAGAATTCATCTACCTCATGACCCGATCACGATTACTAATGATGAGTTAAAAGATCTGAATGAAGACATGTATGAGCTTTTGGGTAAGCTTGAGCAGATGCGACTGCGGATTTGGGAAATAGAAGGTGAACTCAAATCGTTTGATGAAGATTTGATTGCCTATTGATATTAGAGGGGATAAGAAGGCTTGAGATGGCATAAGATGGCTAAGAGGGCTCAAACAAGGCGAGAATAAGGCAGAAGAAAAAGGCAGATGGCAAGAATAAAAAAACGTAAGAAGTATAAGAAGAAATTCGATTATACACCAAAATGGCTTAAGAAGAAAAAGCTACGTCACCAGTCTAAGTATTTGTCCGGTCCAAGGATATTCCCTGATCCAATAACCGGTAAAGAGAAAGCAACCGACCTGATTGATAAGGCGTTTCTCGCCTTTAATGCTGCACGTATCAAGGAATCTTGCCGATTATACGTTGAAAAAATGCTCAAACCAAAAGTATGTGTGGGTATGAGTTTGGCTGGTGCACTTACCCCGGCTGGTCTTGGTAAATCAGCGATCGTACCTTTGATCAATGCTGGATTCATTGATTGGATCGTATCGACCGGCGCAAATCTATATCATGACCTGCACTTTGCATTAGATCTTAACCTGCATATTGGTTCGCATCATGTCGATGATGCTGAATTGAGAAAGAGCTATATCGTCCGCATTTATGATATCCTGCTCAGCTATCCAGATTGTATAATCGAGACTGACAATGCAGTGCGTACCATCTTGAGTAATGAAGAATTCCAGAAAGAAATGGGTACTGCTGAATTCCATTATCTGCTCGGCAAATATGCTGCCAAGGCTGAAGAGCAAAATGGTATTAAAGGTGCATCAATGCTCGCCGCGGCTTTTCGTGCCGAAGTTCCGATTTACACAAGTGCACCTGGTGATTCTGCTCTTGGTATGCATCTGGCCGAGAATGCCCTGCGTGATTTTTCCACCCGGCTAATTCCCTCGATCGATGTTAATGAAACAGCCGCGATTGTCTTTGGGGCAAAAAAGGCAAAAAATAAATCGGCAGTTTTGCTCATCGGCGGTGGAAGTCCGAAGAATTTCATACTCCAGACCGAGCCGCATATACAGGAAATCCTGCACATTCCAGATGTTGGTCATGATTATTTTCTGCAGATAACTGATGCCCGCCCTGATACTGGCGGTCTGTCCGGTGCTACGCCGCATGAAGCTGTGTCCTGGGGTAAGATCGACCCGAATCGATTGCCTGATGCAGTCGTTTGTTATCTGGATGCTACGGTTGCATTACCGCTTTTAACCCATTATGCTCTAGCCAAACATAAGAAAAGACCTTTGAGCCGACTCTACGCAAAACGCGACAAACTCGTAAAGCAGCTGAAAAAAAGATACTGGGAAGAAAACAAGTAAGGAAAGTATCGGAGAAACGGTGTAACGGAGTATCGGAGCAACTAAAGGGATTAAATTAACTATAAGAGCGCAGAACGTACCCTAAGTAATGTAGTTGCCTGATTCATCAGGCTGCTCAATGATTTCCCAAAGAGCGTACGGCAAATAATGTAGTCACCTGATTTATCAGGTATTATACCAAAAATTGTTTAGTAAATGTTTAAACATTGGATGATTAGATATTGTTTGTAGCTTGGAATTTGGATCTTGGAACTTACATTTTTCCAAAGTGTAGTCACCTGATTTATCAGGTATTATACCAAATAGACTGAAGAATTAAAGAAACGATCCTAACGTTATAACGATCTAAACGATATTAACGCTCTAAACGTTTTTAATTACTCAGTAACTTATCGAAGATCTCGAATGCAATGAGAGAATAACTCAATAACTTCCTTTTGCTTATCCACTCTATATCCCCTCGCCCCTCTGGGGAGAGGGTAAGGGTGAGGGGGTTACTGCTCTCTACTCCTTACGCTCCAAAACGATTTAAACGTTTTTAATTACTTAGTGACTTAATTACCAATTACTTCCTTTTTTGTTGAAAACAAAAAAGGGTGAGTGAGGGGACTTGAACCCCCAACCATTGGAACCACAGTCCAATGCTCTGCCAGTTGAGCTACACCCACCACAACAGATAGATGCTAGATTCTAGATACTGGATGCTAGAAACCAGAACTATCTATTAATTATACTCATTTATTTACCATTCGCAATATTTATCCCGCCTGTCGAAGATATCGAATAAATTGAGATGCCCTCGTAATTGCAGTGTTCGAGGTTGAAGTATATTCAATCGAGAAGCCATCTGCAATTAGCTCGACCGCTATGCGGTCGAATACCCCGCACAGGATTTGAACCTGTAACCCGCTGATTAAGAATCAGCTGCTCTGCCGGGTTGAGCTAGCGGGGCACTAAACCAGATACTAGATGCTAGATATTAGATTCTAGCTATTTCATTACAATAAAACCCTTCGATAAACTCAGGGTCATCAATTCTGCAATTGCATCAGAGATTTCAAAGAACATCAAAGAAACCCCTTTCCACCTTCGGTGGATGCGGGGTGCTGAATTTTACAACCAAATTAGAATTTGGGTAAAATTCACACACGCCTGGAGGGATTCGAACCCACGACCTACGGATTAGAAATCCGTTGCTCTATCCAACTGAGCTACAGGCGTAAGACCCCTTTCGGGGAAATTCCAAATTTCAAAAAACAAGCTCCAAATCGATAATCAAACACAACTTTTTTCACTAGAATCTATCACCTTAAATCTAGCATCTATCTTTTGTATTATAGTGATTTTCTTGATTTAGTCAATAATTCTTAGAGTAATTTTATTATGCCTGCCCCGTTAGACAGGTAGTATCTAATCGGGGTCATTGCGCCTGTCCGTCTTTTTGTATGGCGGAAGGAAAGAAGTGACGAAGCAATCTCTGAATTGTGAAGATTTGACGCCATTTCCATCTACAAATACTGTCATTCCCCGACTCGATCGGGGAATCCAGTGGACATGGATATAATAATGCTATTATTAATGGTTTTAATAGGTATTGAAAACGTTATATTATGATTAATAAGCTCAGATAATAGATAATATTCACAATTAATGCGTTTTATATTGTTTTTTTCTTTTAAAACGTATTTATTAGCTTTATAAGTAACTATCAAACACGTTTTATTGTTATAAGATTTGATTTTTTTGATATTAGTAGGTTCAATAATATTCCAATGTTTTAATATGTGCTTATAATCCATTTATAACATAGTATAGAAGGTTATTAGTATTAATCAAGCTTTATCCTGATATAAAAAATAGAGCAACGGACTAGTAGTCCATAATACAAATACACTACGGATTCAAAATCCTATTTCATGGTTTTTCATAACTTCTGAAATTACGACAAAAAGAGCCCAAAAGTTTCTCAAACAATCATTTGTACCATTTTGACCATTGCTGGTAATTCTATCTATTACCGTATGTTTTGGCACAGTTTTGGCACAAATGTGTCACACCAAAAAAAAGAGGGGAGTGATGTTGAAATCACTTCCCCTTTTACCTGATTGTTGCTACAATAATTTATTTTGTTACAATCAGTTTTTTAATGAACTCTGCTTCTTCAGTATTTACTTTTAAGAAATAAACGCCTGAATTTATTCCTTTTAGCGAAATTTGCTTCTCGTTCGTAAATTCTGCCGGATCTTCCGCTTTTATTAATTTGCCAAGGACATCGTATATCTTTACGCTCTGCACTGCTGCAGGCGAATGAATTGTAAAGAATGTCTTTGCGGGATTAGGAGAAATTTGCAGTATTAGGCATGAGGCGTTTTGCTTTCGGTCTTTTTCTATTCCGGTCACATCCCGTATCACCGAGATACTTGAGCTTTGACGATTTGCTACGTAGGTTCGGTTTTGAGCATTATTCCAGGTAAAGGCACAAGGATGACTCCCTACTGCAATCGTGGCTCCGACCGCGTTGGTTGTACCGTCAATCACTGTAACATCATCGCTAGATGTGTTAGCGCAGTAGACTTTGTTGTTGGTCGGATTATGGACCAAAGCCTGAGGCCAATCTCCAACTGCAATCGTGGTAATGATCGTATCGGTTGCGCAGTCAATCACTGTGACATTATCGCTACGCGTTTTAGCGGAGTAGAGTTTGTTGTTGGGCGGATTATAGACCAAAGCATGAGGCGAAATTCCGACTATAATCGTGGTAATGACCGTATCGGTTGCGCCGTCAATTACCGTCACAGTGCTATCAGGAGGGATCCAAAGCCCACAATTAGCGCAGTAGATCTTGTTGTCAGTTGGGTTATAGACCAAAGCAAGAGGCCAAAATCCGACTACACTACTGCCAAACAACGTATCTGTTGCGCCGTAAATT
>JAUWLY010000115.1 GCA_030613445.1 Candidatus Stahliibacteriota bacterium
AACCCCTTATTTTCAGGAAAAAGGTCTACACCGGTACTTTTACGGTCGTGCATGGCAGGACATCGGCAAGTTCCGAATTGGCGGGATCTGTGATTTAAGGCAATCTGAGTTCTTCAGCCAGGATACCGCAAGTGTATTCCGTAATGAAAAGTATGAATTGATCGTTGAACCAGCGCTCTGTTTCAGACTTTCTGATAAGTGGACTCCCAGCCTCTACTTCACGTATAACTACAAAACGCACAATGATTCATTGTATTCTCGCGATCCAGGTACAGATAGCCTTTTCAATTACCAGCGCGATGTGTATGCCTACATGATCGATCTTGAGTTTCGACCGGGCGGTAATTTTATCTGGCATGCTGGGATGCAGCGTGAGTTCTACTGCAATAACCAGGGTAAGGAATACACTGAAAGACGTTTACTCATTGGTTTTGAATATCGCTATAAGAATGTCTGGTTCTATTTTGTCGAAGCAATGGAAGGGGATTTTCCGACGCCTAAATGGATGCATAATCATACGTATGTTCAACTGATGGTCAAGTTTTGATGCGATGGAAAAAGACTATTCTTTAGTTCTGGTCGACAGTGGCAGCGCGGTAAAAAAGATGGCTTTAAGTCAAGGTCGATTCATTATCGGCAGGGCAGATGATGCTGATTTGGTAATTACCAATAAGGATGTTTCGCGCCGTCACGCGGCGATTATTTGTGACGGTTCTGATTTCAAAATTGAAGATCTTGACAGTACAAATGGTACTTTTGTTAATGGAAGAAGAATTACCAAAGAATCGCTCCATCCAGGTGATGAGATTTCAGTTGGCGACTGTAAAATATTCCTTGATGATGGTTCAGGAAGTTTTCCAAGTTTAGACGTAACAGAAATTGGTCGGAAAGGGGCAGAGACTATTATCCTCGAAAAAAGGTTTTCTACACTGAAGCGGAAACTAAAAGATGAAGACTTGAAAGAGGAATTCAGAACGATCGAGGATATTGTGAAAAAAAGTCGGAAAAAACTGTCCACCGTGGCAAATAAGGATAAAGTCACTGGGTTGTTTAGCCGTCAGTATTTCGACAAGATATCCAAGGCGGAATTCAGTCAGGCAAAGGAAACCCGCGAGAACTTATCTATTCTATTTATTGATATTGATCACTTTAAAAAAGTAAATGATGTGTATGGTCATGACAAGGGTGATGTTACGTTGCACACTGTTGCTCAGTTGATCCGAGCTTCCTGCCGCAAGAGTGATTTCGTGGCACGCTATGGTGGGGAAGAGATCGTCGTCATACTCCCCAATACAATTTCCCGTGATGCCATCCAGGTAGCGCGGGAAATCAACGTCATTATTTCAAAAGAATCAGAAAGTCTTTTGGGTTTTCGCATCACGGTTAGTATTGGTGTTGCGACTTTTCCAAACGATGGTGCAACCCTTAAACAAGTGATCGGGCATGCTGACACGGCGATGTACCGGGCAAAAGATGCCGGAAGAAACCGCGTCTGGAAATTTGATGAAGAAAGAAATTAGATATATAGGCAACTATAAGATACTCGACATCATTGGCAAGGGCGGTATGGCAAAGATCTATACTGCAATCCACATACCGCTTAATCGGGTTGTTGTCATAAAAGAGATGGGCCGAACTGAATCGCGCCGCCGCTTCAAGCAAGAGGCGGTAATGTCTTCTTCATTGGAACACCCCAATATAGTAGCTATTTATGATTACTTTAGCATTGGCCAATCCTACTATATTGTCCTGCAGTATATTGAGGGTTTGAACCTGGCTGAGATAATCGAACACCACGCGCCGTTTCACCCGCAGGTTGCCGCACTTATTATGCGTGAGGTCTGCCTGGCAATCCGGCATGCCCATGACAATAACATATTGCATCGCGATATTAAGCCGACTAATATTCTGATTTCGCTGAAGGGCGAGGTAAAAATTTCGGATTTTGGTGTTGCCCGCGGTGAAGATTCGCCATCCTTGACTTCAACTGGTACGGTTGTTGGTACGCCGTATTACATGTCACCCGAACAAGCTGAAGGCAAGAAGCTGACCCTCCAATCTGATATCTATTCACTCGGTATTGTGCTTTATGAGATGGTTACCGGCAAAAAGCCTTTTTCAGGAGGCAATTCTCAGGCGGTTGCCGCCAAGGTGATAGCTTCAAGATATCCGACCCCGTTATTTAGAGATCCGCACCATAGTCTGAGACTTTCGAGGATCATTAAGCAAGCAATGAAAAAAAGCCTTAGGAGGAGATATCAGACGGTTGATCAAATGTGCCACGACCTTGAAAAATTCATCGGTTGGAAAAACATCGTAAAGAAAGAAAAGCATTTATTTAATCTATGCGGCGAAGTTGAGCACATAAAGCAGATGACAACTGTCGTAAGAAAACCTGGTAAGAAGAGAAAAAAGAAAAAGAAGAGCAAAGTCATTTCCATTTATCTATTCCTGATCGCCCTGCTCGCCGGCTTGATCTACTACCTTATTAGATTGATCCGATCGTAGTAAAGCAGTAATTGAGTAACTAAGTTATTAAGTAATTGAAAAAACAGTAATTAAGTAACTAAATAATTAAGTTATTGTCGCTTTACACTCTACTGCTTTTTGAATCCTAACGGATTGGAAGTTAGCACTACGTGCTGGAAAGGAGCTATCGCTGGAAGGGATCCACGCACTTTTGATAAAGTGCGGGATGGAATTTAAAGCGTTTAATACACAGACAGTTATTGAGAAAAGCAGTAATTAAGTTATTGTCGCCTTACGCCCTACTCTTTACTCCCTTCGCTCTTGTAGTCGCCCGATTCATCGGGCAATGTCTGATAAATCAGATAACTACAGCACCTTGCGCTCTACTCCCTACGCCATCTCGTTTTCCTAATACCACACTGTCATTGCCCGATAAGCCTGCCCTCTGACTTGATCAGGGGGATCGGGCAATCCAGTCTTTTCAACAGAGTGTCTTCTCCCGCACGCAGTGCCATTTTCTTCTACGCCTTACGCCGTACGCTCTACTCATTACGCTCTTTTCCCGCACGCAGTGCCATTTCCCTCTACTCTTTACTCCCTACGTTCTTTTGTCCGCTAATGACTTTATCAGTTTTTACAAGTATCGCAAAACCATATGCGAGGTTCACTAGGGTTCCCTCATACATTTCTTTTTTGTAGGTTGCTGTAGCGTCAGTTACAAAATATACTTCAAATCCCCTCATGAATGCGCTGCGCGCAGTCGATTCGCAACACAGATTGGTTAATACGCCGCAGATAACAACCTGTTTTATTCCTTTTTTCTTGAGTTTTGATTCTAAATCAGTATTTAAAAATGCATCGTATTGATCTTTGATAAGAACCTCTCCATTCGCTATGTCGAAGGCCTTAGTTATTGCACTCTGTGGATCGTCTTCCTTGAGGTTCTTGCTCCACCACTTTTCCATCAGACTACCCGGAGTATCAATGTGACGCGTAAAGATAATTGGCTGATTTACTTTCACAAACATATCGATCAGTTTTTTGACATTTGCTTTTAAAATATCAGCACCAGAAACATAAGCTCCACCATCATCATCACAAAAATACTTCTGCATATCGATGACAAGAAGGGCAGCAGTCTGTATGTTTAACTTGAAAGAATCTCGCATCTCACCTCCAGTTGTTCAGCTCAGCAAAGGCTCGCGTCCTGATTCGGTTATTGAGTAATTAAGTAAATTGTAGTCGCTCAATTTATTGAGCAGCCTGATGAATCAGGCGACTACAGCACTTTACTTGGCGCCCTACGCCTTACTCCTTACGCTCTGCTCTCTACTCCATCACTCAGGATACCCGACAGGTATTATATATAATGGATCTTCCTGGTCAAGTTCGAGCAGTTCCTTGAGTTCGTCATCATGATAAGCACCAATAGGAACAGAACCCAGACCCAGAGCAACGGCTTCCAGATGGATATTTTGTGCACAATGACCGACTTCAATGTGGACATAACGTACACCGCGTTTTTTATAGCGCCATGTCGTATTCTCGAATATCGCGGTTATTACAATAACCATCCCTGCATCCGCAATAAACATCTGGTCCAACGCCGCTTTGGCAATATCCTTACGCAAATCTTTCTCCATCGTTTGCTTAATCCCATGGCTCTCCGGTATGTATTTAAACAAACCATGTTTTGTTGCGTAGTAAAGAATAAGAGGATAAGTCGCGCCAGCAGAGGGTACAGCGCGATATCCTCTTTCATTATCAGTTATTCCCTGAGCGACCCATAGAATATTTGATATCTCCTGCAGAGAAAGTGTTTTATCCTTAAAACTCCTTATTGACCTTCTCTGCTGGATGCATTCTTCGATCGACTTATAGGTAAACTCAGGCTCGGGCAGCTTGATGAGCATATCACCTCCCTGGGTAATTAACATAGTCATTAAAATTAGAATCATATTACCTCCTTATGTTGAAACGGCAGGAATGCCTGCGGCTGAAGACACGCTTCGCTGCAGACACGTTTGTATACAAACTGAAGACACGCCTGCGGCTGGAGACACACTTCGTTGAAGATACAATACTCTGAAAACAATTGCCATACTGTCAAATCCGTAAAGCTTCTCAATTTCTTTCTTATCAACTCCTCTCTTCAGGTCATTATAGTAACCATGACTCCAGTCCGCCATACTGTGTGGCGGACGTGTTTACAGGTCAATTATATTGACCATGTCTTCAGAACGCATGAAGCGTTCGTGACTTCATTCCGCCTTTGGCGGAAATGTCTCCGCCATTACTCTCGCTGTATTGCAGTGGATTTCCACAGTATCATCTGTGTCTTCAGCATAGCCGCCAGCTAGAACTGCGATGATCGGAATAGCCCCGGTGCGCGCACGTTTAATGACCAGCTCATCTCGCTTCTTCAATCCCGCATGCGTAATGCTCAGACTCCCCAGTCTATCAAGAATATAAGGGTCAGCACCTGCAACATAAATAACCAGATCAGGTCGAAAATCACTATAGACTGTATCTAATGCAGTCTCGAGTTTTTGCAAATATTCGTCATCGCCGGTTCCGATATCAAGTCCAATATCCAAATTGGACCTCTCCTTTTTCGGATAAAGTTGCTCCTGATGAATAGAAAACGTAAAAACTCTTTTCTCGTTTTCAAAGAACCTTGCGGTGCCATTACCTTGATGCAAATCACAGTCTATCACCGCGATTTTATCGACTCCTTGTTCAAGCATCATAACGGCGGCGAAAACAACATCATTAAGATAACAGAAACCTTCAGCATGGTCTCTGAAAGCATGATGGAACCCGCCGCCAATATGAAAACCAATACCGCTATCTTTTGCAATTTTTGCCGCCAGATATGAACCACCACAAAAAAGGATCTGCGCGTTGATAATCGCTTTATTAACCGGCATCTCAGACGGAAAAGTCCTTGCAGTCAAACGGTGCTCAAGAAGATCATCAAGATATTCCTGGTCGATGATTTTCAACAAATCATCAGGCGACGGTTTTTTGGGCGCAAAGACATTGTTTTCCGTGAGTATCCCTTCTTCTTTGAGTTTATCGTGCACTAAATAGTATTTCTGAGTTGGAAAAACATGAAGACCAATATCTGCCCGATACGCAGGCGAGAACACGAATTTCATTCTGGTGTGCTTTATTCGATCCGCAAGCCTAATGAGCGAACAAAGGTCTCACGCACATATGTATTCATCCTTCTGAGACGTTCACTGAGCAAACGCACCAGGGTTCTATAGAAATTCAACCCAAGGGTCGGAAATTTTTTCGCCAGTTCTTCAAAATCGCTGCGCTGAATCACGCCAAGTGTTGAATCTTTTGTGCACCGTGCGGTCGCTGAACGAACTTTAGGATCGACAAAGGCGAATTCACCAAACACATCATTGAGTTTGACAATATAGACTGTTGTTTCGCTAAGCTGCGGAGCGATTTTGATCTGTATTTCAACCTCGCCCTTAAAAAGCATATACAACTCAGTTGACGTATCACCCTCAGTGAATATAACATCACCCTCGACAAAATCTCGCTCTTCAGTAATCTTTAGCAATTCCTCCCACACATATGCCTTTAGATCGCCGAACAACTTTGTATTCTCCAGCTGTTCTTTCTTTATCATACGCTATTGTAAATAAGATTTGAGCAGATGTCAAGACTGGGAACACGCTTCGCTGAAGACAAGGAGACACGGAGACTGGGAGTAACGGAGAACAGAATTATGTGACGGGGCAAGCTGAAGATACTCCACCTCTGGTGGATGAAGTCACAGCAATATAGCTTTGCCTGAAGACACGCTGCGTTCAAGAGCCCGATGCATCGGGCAATGTCTGATAAATCATTTGTCCGCCTCAGGCAGAGACAACTACAGCGCCCAGCGCCTTACGCTTTACTCTCTACGCTTTGTACATTGACATTCAGATGATTCTACCTATAATCCTGCGTGATCAAAAAACACAGGGTTGCCATTCAATACCTAAAACTCCTCCTCCTTGAGCAGAGAATCTACTCAGACAATTCCCTCTCCCTTGAAGGGAGAGGGTAAGGGTGAGGGTGGAAGCAATGATATACAAGGTTGCTATAATCGGCGCTGGACCAGCCGGCATCGCCGCCGCAATTCAATTACAGCGTTCAGGTATCACGCCATTAGTTTTTGAACAAACGCGGATCGGAGGACTACTTAACAATGCATTTTGCGTTGAGAACTATCCAGGATTCCCAAGCGGCATCTCAGGACCCAAACTCGTAGCAGAGTTTAAAAAACACTTACGAAAATGGAAGATAAATGTATTAAACAAACGGGTGACCAGCGTCAAGAAAAAAGGTCGTTCGTTCCTTGTGATCGCAGGTAAACAATATTGTGCTGATATAGTAATAATCGCTTCAGGTACCATACCCAGGTATGGCAAAGCTTTGCTTGATGCTCCACATAAGAAGGTTGTCTTTGAGATTTATCCGATCAGGAACGTCAAGAAAAAGAAAATTTTGATAATTGGAGCCGGTGATGCAGCATATGATTATGCGTTGAATCTCTGCCGTCATAATGAAGTTCTCATTTTAAGCCGAAGCACTAAGAAACGAGGATTAGACCTTTTAATTAAACGTGCTAAGCAGGCAGATAACATCACGTATAAACAGAATGTGCGTGTTCAAAAAATAACCCAAACCGGGGGGCAGCTTATTGCTATAGCATCACATAAGGCTAAGAGATATTCGATATCCGCCGATTATATTATTTACGCTATCGGTAGACAGCCTGCAATAGATTTCTTATCTTCGTCAGTTAAACAAAAATTCCCTCGCGACGGAAAGAATCTGTTTTTTATCGGCGATGTAAAACAAGGTGAATTGAGACAGACTGCTATTGCAATTGGTGATGGAATTAAAGCAGCGATGAAGATAGCAGGAAAAGAGCGTCCCAGTGAAATACGCTTCCCATTTCACGGGATAAATAGGGCGTAAAAGCAGTTATTAAGTAATTAGGTAACTAAGTAATTAAATTCTTGGTTCTTGGAACTTGGTTCTTGTCCCGATTTATCCCGCTACGTATTATAATTCTACAAATAGGATTGCGGGATTTATCATTTTGGATTATAATATATAGGAAAATCGTGGATCCCGCAAAGCGGGAGAACTTGTTTACGTAGTTACTGTTTATTCTTGACCTCAGTGGAATTTGCGTTATAATTGGAGAAAAAGGAGTGGTATGATGTTAGACTTACATATCTTAATAGAGAGAGAAGGGGACTTATATTCGGCGTTATGTCTTGAATTGAATGTGGCCTCTCAGGGTAGGACGATCAAAGAGGCAGAAAGAAATATCAGAGAGGCAGTCAGTCTCTATCTTGAAGATGTCTACAAATCGGACGATCAAAAAGATTTCATACCTCGGTCCGCTCCAGTTCAAGAGTGGTTGAAATACTTTCGTAAAGAAGCTGAGGGATTAAGCGCTGAGATTAAAAAAGGTCGCATAAAAGCAAGGTTGAAAGAGGTCGTGGTTGGATAAACGGCTTCTTGCTCTTACCTCAAAAGAAGTCGAAAAAATTCTGGCAAAATGGGATTCCGTAAATCAAGACAAAAAGGTAGTCATATTCAATTCATGGGTGTTGCCAAAAGAAAGAAAAGAAGAGTTACAGTAATTACTAATCAGTCTCATTTCGCGCCAAAGACAATGAAGTCTATGATCGAACAATCAGGTTTCAGCACGCGAGACTGGTTGAAATATCTAAGTTAATCTAAATCACATCAGTGAAGATAATTAATTCATTTGGCAAAGAAGATTTAGCTAAGGTATATATCGCAGATTTTGGCGATGATCGAATCGCTGAGTTTGTCGAATCATTGCAGCCACCCATACCAAGAAATGAGAAATG
>JAUWLY010000123.1 GCA_030613445.1 Candidatus Stahliibacteriota bacterium
GTATGACCTAGAAGAGATCTTTTCAGTCCGCTCTCGAACATAGCTCTGTCAATGATACCTTACAGTGGTTAGAGAACAAATATGTGTTTCCGCACACTCCCCGGACGAGCAGTCCGTCGGTCTACCCACCACCGATCCTAATGTATTGAAATTCCTACAATAATCAATGTTGACATCTTCACTTTGGCCGTTATAATGTTCAGAAACTGGCCCAAAAGTGGACCAAATGTATTATATGAACATTGGTGTCGTCGCAACGTGTTGTGCCACAATGCGCCTGTAGCTCAATCGGAAAGAGCCACGGACTTCGAATTCCTAAGACTACATTTTTGAATATCCTTAAAAACCAGCAAGTTCTTGAAAACAAAGGATTTGGCGAATTCTGCGAATTCTTTCTGTTGTGTGGAATTCTAGATAAAACCATGCATTCGGACCCAAAAAAGTGGAAATCTTCCACAAACCTTCCACAAGGAAGAAAAAGAGGGGAGTGATTACTGAGATCACTCCCCCTGGAGATGTGGGGTCAAATCTCAACATTCAACAGTTTCCCTTATTGTCTGCTCAATATTACGATACTGAAGTTGTAATACATTGTCCTGAGTAAGCCGCTTTTTCATTCGGTAACGTAACTGATAAACCGCACCATAGTCAACACCGCCTAATAAGTCACCAATCTGCGCTTGGGTAAGACCGCTGCACTTATACAACATCTCTGCCGCAACACCGCGAGCAATACCTCCCTGTTCACGTTTCATTAACTCGCCCCGGTCAACCCCCATAACTCGAGCAACACACCGTAACACAACCTTTGGATCAATCATCCCAGATATCATATCTCGATACATCGGCTGCTCACGCAATGACCCTTGCTCAATATACTTACTCTTAACACGCGCGACAAAATCATCATCACCCAATATCGTCTGATATTGAACATCCCCAAAAGGATCCTCAATGCCTTTTTTCAAACCCTCAACCACAAACCGCCGATAGGCACGCCGACCACCAACCATCCCTAATACTATATCATAGTTAACAAACTCAACAACCTTTTTATCACTTATGTAGCCCGGCAGACTGCTCCATTGATACCGCCGGAGATTCAACCAGCGCTCCTGATAATCACACTTACGCAATCGCCCCGCACGCACTGGATTAAGATGGATATAGCGTGATAATTCTAATAAGTAATTGTCCGCATCAACCAACAACGCTTTATATCGCCCCTGGTACAGGTGACCACACCGGTTATGATGATAATTGAACCACCCGGTATAACAAATATTGAACCGCCGCATAAACTCACTCAAATTCGCACGCATAGTCTGAACTACCAAATGAAAATGGTTGTCCATCAAAACATAAGCATACAATACCGCCTGGTACGTCTCCAATGACTCTTCCAATAAATACAGGAATCGTCGCCGATCATCATCGTCTTTGAATATTCTCTTGCGCTCATTACCACGGCAGGTGACGTGATAATATGCTCCTGGATATTGGATCCTTAGTTGCCGAGCCATGCTGCATTATATCACAAATAAAGACGCTGTCAATGTTGAATGTTGAGATTTGACCCCAATTTCATTTTCAACCTCAACCCCAAGAAAATTCAAATCACATAGAAGTTCAACAATCGACGAAAGTTCGGTCCCAGGAATCTTGCATTTTTGCATAGCCAGTAAAATATCACTTTCAGTTACAAATTCATTTTTACCTAGAAATTCATAAAGCAAATTTTCAATTTGCATATCAAACTCTTCGGCCTTTAGCGAATTTAGTGCTTGTTGGGAATATTTATTACTCGCTTGAAGCAGATCCTCTTGTTCCACTCTTGTGTGTCCTCTATTGACTGCATGAGCAATCGCAGCTTGTGCGTAAACAATTAAATCACGAGGCCGAGGGAGAATAGCATCTATGATGAATTCTTTTGCGGGTTGCTCATGCACAGTTTCACAGAAGAATTTAATCCACACATCAGATGGTTTTGCGAGAGTGCTATTGGTGAAGAATCTTTGCTCTAATACACGTAGCAACAACTCATGATCTTCCCATGCGATTACCGAATATGATATTTTGTCTGCTTCTTTCGCATATTTCTTTATTTGAGAAAATATATCACTTCTGAGGAATATTATCAAGGATAGATTGATGGCTTTACGCCAATAATCAGATTTTTCAAAATCAGCAGATATGCTATTAGTAACATTTAGTAATCCAAACAATAGTTGTGCAAGGACTGGCATATCCTCACGTTTTTCCCATGCTTTATCTAAATTGTCGATTATGATGGCTACTTTGTTCTTATGCTCTAAGACTTTTCCCAATAGAGAGCGTAATTTTCGAAGTATAGTCTCATGAAGTAATTCACTTATTCTAAGTCGATATTCCTCAGAAGAATTAAAATCTCGGATTCTCTGGAGTTTGCCAACAACCGTTTCAAGTCTTATTGAAAAAGCCTTTGTTATTATATCTTTATTTTTTTCAACAAACTGAAGAAATTCGTTCTCTGATTCAGTCATATCGTAATACGAAGGCTTCGCACATAAAAATTCATGTATTGTCTTAGCTAGCTCTGTATAGATAAGGAACTTCCAGAAACTTTCTATAAGATATCCCTGTTCTGCTTTTGATTGAGCTGACTTCAACATGTTAAGAATACCCTCTAGTTCATAATCTATTGGTTTTATGATACAAATATGATTACGTTTATCTGTTTGCAGTTCGGTTGCCAATTTATAAAGAATCGCCGTTTTACCTGACCCTCTATGACCGATGAAAATCGATTTTTTTGCAGCAAGTGCTTCATAGTAAGAGGCGGTCGGTACAAAATAATAACGTAAATCGTCAGATTCATTCTCGGCCACGGAATCTCCTATCCAAATATTTTGCAATTCAGATCGTGCCAATGTCTCTTCTTCGAATTCTCTCTTCTGACTTAACCATTGACTATAGCGTTCTATAATGTCATCAAGCCACGATTTAGCTATACTAACACAACGGGCACCAGTATCATGCGTTTTTAGCAATTCTCTATAATCTATAGGCGAAATATATGGCTCGTGTGCAAGCATTAGTAATCGTTTACCAAATCCATATGCAAGACCTGATACGAATGCACTCTTTGCATTGTGGAACCGAGAACCAGTATGATCAGCACTAAGGAAATGTACAATTACAGCATATGCTCGGCTTACCTCCCTTGCATACCATGTGAGCGTCTGTGTTTTAACTTCTTTCGGATCGTCTATAACCACAGATATCTTTTCCTTGCACTTAATAACAATACTTGTGAGCTTTATAGAAGCTTCTGTTTCGATGTCGCTTTTTATATATAATAAAGTCGGTGTCATTTGTCTTGTAATTACTGATTCAATAGTCTCTCTATAAATAGTTTTTTCTAGGTCTTTATGCGGTTCTTGAAGATAAAATCCACGCTGTATATCATCGCTATTTTCATACGCGTCATAGCCTACAGTAGTGAGTAATTTAAAACGCTCGTAATCAATATTTGATGTTTCAATACTAGGATTTCGTATTATCCAAATCCGCCTATTTTTTGCTATAGCGTAGCCCAACTCAAATAAAACATTGTGGTTTAAAGATGTGAGGTCACAAACAAAAATGTTATTGTTATCAATAGCTTCGCATATAGCGGTGATAACGAATCTACCACCGACGGATGTAGATTTCCATCCATTCATTATTACAACTTGTCCTTGATTTATCTTTTCAATAGCTTCCTCAATTGCATATGCTAAATCTGGGGGTTTTGAAGGATAAGCAACAAAGCAACTTTTTCTTGAAAACATATTTTTCCTCCTCTCTTCTACAATTCCTACTCTACTCTCAATCTACTCATCCAATCGTACCAAAATTACCAAGAAAGTCAACAGCCTTAAGCCTCCTAAAACCTAAACAAAAAAGGCACAGCCCCTTAGCCCGTAGACCTAAGCTAAGGCAACCATACCTTCCCCAAGATAAAGACTATAAGAAACTCGCTCCGTGTCAAACCGCAAATGAGAACGTGAACACACATTGTTACCACTTTCTTCACGATTTTACAATCTAAACATCCCTGCGTTGTTTTTCAACCAATCCCTTCGCTTCTGGTAATCTGGTAGAACCAAAGACACCAATCGCCAGAATTCTTTTGAATGGTTTTTGATTTCTAGGTGGCAGAGTTCATGGACAATGATATAGTCAATAATTGACATAGGAGCTATAACAACGTGCCAGTTGAAACGCAATATTCCACTATTAGAACAACTCCCCCAGCGTTTTTTCTGATCCTTTATCTCAATGTTCTTAGGATTTACTCCAAGGATTTGTTTATAATGCTGAATTCTTTTATTTATTACGTTCTTGGCTCTCAATACGTACCATTGTATAATTGTCTTTTCTATCATGCTTTTCCTGTCTTTATCACTCAATTGAGAATTAACGTGGATAATCACTCTGCGCCCAACTATTTTCGGTTTACACGCGCTTGAATTTTGTACCTTATTCACTTTCAAACGGTACCTACGTCCAAGATAAAGAATCTGCTCACCGCTGATAAATTCCTTTTCTGGATAGAGTAGTTGCAAATTCTTAAAATATTCCTGTTTCTTAATAATCCATGGTGCTTTCTTTTTTACAATCTTTGTGATATTAACTTCATTCAAAAACTGAGGAGCCCGCACAATAACTCTCGCCTCTGATGTTACGTTAATAGCCACTGTTTTCTTTCTTTTGCTTGTTTTGACAATATATTCTATTTGCCTCGAACCGTATCTAATTTTTACCATGAAAATCTTTAAATCGTGCTCTGGCAACTTCTAAAATCTCTCTAACCAGTAATTCAAGTTTATCTTCAGGAAAGTTTTTCGCTCTGAGCACTTCTTTTATTCCCCGACGCATTTCTTTCTGCACGTCTTCTTTTTCTATCCAGTCAATAACCGCATGTGCTTTTATTGTTTCTGTAATTTTCTTCGCGAATGCGCATCTTTCTTCATCATCGCCACTGTACAATTCTACACTATATGCCTCTAATAACCCGTAAAAAGGAAACTCTTCTTTCGGATCCAATCCTTTATTCATAGCGATGCGATCCCTACTCTCATCTTGTTTCTTCAGGTTCATCAATCCTTTGAAATATTCAGCATCATCTATGCGGCGCATGCGATCAGCCTTAATCAGATTTTCGAGCTGCTCCTGCAATGATTCATAGAAGGCTGGATCTTCACCGATTTTTGTACTAATAGATTCGGCCAAAGCATGCTCAACATGACTCGCCTTAGCCTTGGTGCTTCCTTTCACCGCGAGTTTTTCCTTGAAATCAGGCGCGGTTATGCTGATTGGAGCGAGTAAGTTCTCAATTCCCAAGTCCCTGATATGCGCATGAATAAGGGCTTCAACTTTCTTGCTGCAGTTCTCCAGACTCAATTTATCATCGCGATACAGATTACGGGCACCTTCACGTATTACTCCAAGCCACTTAAAATCCTTTAAATACGGATCAACGCACGGATCAGGCATGAGTATATCTATACTATGCGCAAGATTTCTGAATAGTACCTCAAAATTCGATCGCACATCATCAGGTTTTAGTATTTCCAGACATGTCTGCAAAACCTCTTTAGGATGAGCATCACGGTTTACTTTTTTAAATATTGCATGTGCTTTTGCATGAAATTCTCTTACACATTCTAGTTCATGCTTAAAATCATCAACGCTGAACATGCCATGCAGATCTTCTTCATCAAATATCTCTAAAGCTTTTGCCAGTTCGCGTCCAACTCCGGCATAATCAACGATTAAACCATACTCTTTTCTCGAGTATGGTCGATTAGTCCGGGCAACCGCCTGCAGGAGCGTATGTTCTTTCATTCTTTGGTCAAGATACATCACCTGCAAAATCGGCGCGTCAAAACCGGTCAGTAATTTATCACAGACAATTAGAAATTTTAAAGCATGAGAGGGATTCTGGAATATTTCCTTACCGGTTAAATAATCCTCTTCTTTAGCAGTGCGTCGATATTTTTCCTTCCACTCTTTCGGGTCGTCATTATTTACCGTAATCACCACTGTAGACCACGATGGATCAATGAGTTTATCCAGATACATTTTATATTTTACTGCTGTCTTCCTATTAAGTGCTACAATCTGCACTTTAAATCCATTGGCCGCAATCCTCTCGTTATAATGACTCACAATATCCATTGTAATGCGCTCTATCCTTCGGTCAGCACTCATAATGGTTTCAGTAGTAGCATAACGGCGTTTAATCTCTACGAGCTCCTTATCGGATTTTTCAGGAAACAGTTCCTTTAACAATGTATCAATTGACTTTCCCACGACCTGCAGCTTTGCCATGCGGCTCTCGTATTTTATCGGAACGGTTGCTTTGTCTTCCATTGACTGGTGCATGTCATATCTATCAAGATATTTCTCACCCGGTGGGCTGAAATGTCGATAGGTGTTACGGTCTTTTTTGTTCAATGGGGTGCCGGTGAATGCAAAGAAACACGCATTGGGCAGGGCTTTACGCATATTCAGCGCAAAACTGCCATACTGTGTACGATGAGCTTCGTCAGTCATTACAATAACATTCTCCGATGTTGATAATGGTTTGGAGAGAACCTTTCGGAATTTCTGAACCGTAGTCATGATGGTGCATCCGGTTCCGCTCAATAATTGATAGAGATTCTTTGCTTTTTTCGCTCGAATCGGATTAGGGAATTTACAATTCTCAAACGTCTCCGTTATTTGATAATCCAACTTCTTTCGATCAGTGACAATAAGTATAATGGGATTACCCAATTTTTCTTGTAATCGGCGTAGCTTTACCGCTGCAAAAACCATGAGTAAGGACTTGCCAGATCCCTGCCAGTGCCAAATAATGCCCCGTTTATGTGATTCTTCAATCACTCGTTTCACTATTTTATTGACGGCAAAATATTGCTGATAACGACATATCTTCTTGATTGTTCTAAGTTCTTCTTTGCTGTAATCAAATACGACAAAATTTTGAATGATATCAAGCAGGTTCTTTTTCTTTAAAAGACCGGCAATAAGAACTTCCTGCATGGGTGGGTGCTTACTCAAATCTTGCTGGTCAATCATCCCCATGGAGAGCATCTGCTTTACGGTTGGATGTTCTGCCATATTAGGCAATTTATCGCCGTTTTTGGCTTTCCATTCATGATGCTTATCTGACGATACATCAATCGTACCATATTTCGCTCCAAAAAGATTACAACCGATGAGTATTTCATTAGTTCTAAAAAGTTGAGGTATTTCTTCTTGATATCGCAATAGTTGCTGCTGTGCATTGAGAATGCCCGTTTTCTTAGCTACCGGGCTTTTACACTCAATAACCACTATTGGAATGCCGTTAATAAAAATGACAATGTCGGGTCGACAATAATATTTGCCCCTACGGATCCAGAACTGATTGACTACCAAGAATTCATTTTTCTCGATATTGTCAAAGTCTATATACCTGACTGTCTCCTTACGTCTGCGCGCTCGGATATCTTGGTCAACTGAGGTGCCAGAGATTAGACGCCTGTGAAATATCCGATTTGCTTCCAGCGTGGTCTGTGCAGGAATATGGGTGATCTTACGCATGGCTTTGATAATAGATTCTTCAGTAAGATGAGGGTTGATTTCTGTTAGTTTTTTCTTGAGACGGTGATTAAGGATCACGTCGCGGCGTGATACCCGCTCGCAATGGTCTATTAAATCAGGGTCAAGCTGATCGCCACGGATATAGGTATAACCGTAGCGCTTAAGCTGCTCGATTGCGGGCTGTTCAGAAAGAGTATCTTCGTTAAATTTCTCCCGAGTATCTGATGT
>JAUWLY010000023.1 GCA_030613445.1 Candidatus Stahliibacteriota bacterium
ATTACCGAGCGTATCCACACAATAGATATAGCCCTGAGCACCGCCTGCACTACGACGGTCAGAAAGATAGAGTTCTCTATTTTCCTCATCCCATGCCAGACCTGCAGGATAGTCATTAGCCGGACTGCTAAACCAACGCAGTACAGAACCGGTCGGTGTAATCTTGTAGACGCGATTGGTTGATTTGCTCAGCACCCAGAAAGTATTATCATACGCGCAGTGTTTAATATCAACACAGTTACTGTCATTATTTGGTGTGGGGATTGACCCGTATGAAGTGCAGTTGCTGTCCGCAGACACAATGTTGATATGAGTATCATAATATTTACAATAGTAGATCCGGTCATTGGTAGGATTGTAGGCCATTCCGTAATTACCGCGTGGCGGGTCTTCGTGGAGCCACAGTCTTTCTCCAACTCCATAGCAAAAAGACCACACAGTCATTACTCCAATTACGACAGGAAGAATCTTCTTATGGATCATATCACCTCCTTGCTTCAAAAAATAATTACTACACTTAAGTATAGTAATAATAGATTATTTGTCAAGTACTAATTTAAGATGTATAAATAGCAAAAAGCCGGATTATGGAATATACTCGACTTCAAGATAAGGTATGAGATTCCCTTCCTCAATCACCACTTTTGCTTTTTTCTTACCGGTTTTTACAGAACCAGAGACGCGCTGGTACTGCATGGATGGCCAGTAGGAAACCTCAACGAGCACTGTATATTCAGCTGGTTTTACTTTTTTGCCAGCGGCATTCTTAAGGTCCCAGACATATATATGATGCCCAAGATCAATACTAGCCGCGGTGACACCGTCGACATCGGTAAATTCCGATGCGTTTGCCCATATTGGAAGGTTGATCTGTTTTCCTTGTGCATAGCCGCTGAACCCGGATACATAAACTGTTTTAATGAATTTGCCGTCTTTATCTTCGATCCACACCGCGGTCTGCGGCGCTAACTCGTCGCGGAAACCAAGGATAAAATCGATCACAAGGATCGGTTTCTTGTATTTGGCAAGATCAACTCGCTCCACCTGGGGGGTTATTCTATTGAATACCATCTGGGCTGCATCAGAACTTGAGTGCTCGGTAATGGTCTCTATCCAGTATCCCATGGACTTCTTCTGATAAGCCACACCGAGCCAGTATAAAGCCTCTGCCTTATTATCATCAGGTATATTACTCTGTACTACCGCGTGCAGGTCATCGATGGACTGCTCTAATTGACCTACAAAAAATGGCATTTCCACACCGGCAATGCCGCGCCAGAGCTTCAGCTCGAGATCGTCAGGCGCCAGGGTAGCAGCTTTATCTAATACAGCCATCACTGCAAAAGCAAGATCAGTACGGAAATCACTATCCAGGGCAATCCTTGCATCATACTCTCCACCAACAAGGTTCTGAAGTGACAAAGCAAGCAGCTTGTAGAAACCAACATTTGTCGAATCTAACCTTACCGCTCTCTGCAAGAATGTCACTGCTTCCTGATATCTCTCTGTCTCAATATAAGCCTGACCCAAGCCTGACAATAACTCAAGGTTATCTGGTTCTTGCTCAAGTCTTTGTTTTAACTGAAGGATATGTGGTGTGTCAGGTTGTGTTTTCTTTGCATTTTCTGCTTGCCATTGCTCAAATTTTTCAATCCTGGTAATATTATCTTGCGCTTGTTCGGCAAAATCTGTATTAGGAGCAGTCTTGATTACCAAGGCATAATAGTCTTTGGCCTTTTGTAGAAACATTAATTTTTGATAACCAGTACCCAAATATTGATACGCCTGTATCAAGTATTCCTGCAGCATAGGATCCCCAGATTGCTCAATTACTGTGGCTATAAATTCGAGGTCATGTATCCCCTTTTCTGTATGTCCGATGAATTTAGGGATGGATACGCCCCAGGCACCACGGTAAAATCTTGCTTCAAAATTATTTGAGTCAAGTTCCAGAGCCCTATCCCACATCGTAAAAGCTTGTGTAAGGACACCAAACAATTTCGAAAAATCCTTTATCGTTTTCACTTGTTCACTATAGATGAGACCCATGTGGGTATGGACACTAGAGTTGTCAGGATATTGTTTGACTGCTTGTTCCATCGTAGCAATCGCTTGTTCTAAATTATTGGAATTCACATAGGTTTGAGCTTCTTCGATAAATTCATCGGCGGTTTTGCTCAATGCAAAACTTGCCATTAACAATATTATCACATATGGTGAAAGTTTTTTCAAAGTAACCTCCTTGTTCACAAATCAGTTAACACGTAATTATGTAACCCTGTCATTGTATTGAAAAAGAAAGCAGTGTCAATGAATAAACGCCGCAGATCACAAAAAAGAGCTGAGAAAAAAAGGCTGACTTTGACGCGGCGAAAGCTAAATAATATGGGGTATTAATAAGAAAATGAACAACTCTAGGAAGTACATGCCCTAACTTATATACTAGAAGATGAATGTCCAATGTCTAGTCGAAGATATCGAGTTTACCGAGATGTCGAAAGTGCTGTCGGAGATTCCGAAGTACTGAGGGGAAGAATTGAAGTGACCTAATCCCCCTCTGCTTCACCTGTATGGAATGTTAATTCACTGGGTGTATTAGAATAAAACTATTTCAAAAGGATTGCTTTTTCCACTTTTTTGTAGTCTGCTGTTTCAATCCTTATAAAATAAATACCGCAGGCTACTTGCCTTTGATGATCATCCCTACCATCCCAAGTTAGATTGTGGATTTGATTCTTCAGTTTTTGGTTATGCAAAAAAGTCTTCACACAGCGACCCGAAACATCATAGATTTTCAAGCTAGCCTTTTTATCTATCAATCCTTGAATCCCAATACTCAAGCTTTGCTTGAATGGAGTTGGGTAGACTGCAAGAGTGGGGATAACAGACGCCGGTGATGCCATAGTGTCTCTGATCCCTGTGGGTGGTATACCGAAATATCGCATTATTGAGTCGACTAGTACAAGTTTTGTTGACGGAGGCGAACCATCATCCAGACCACCTAGCTCAAAGGACAGACCAACTGTGCGGTTACCTGCGGCAACACCACAGTTGAAATTATTGGCTGTTTTCCTAAAAATCGATATACCACCGCTGTCCGGATCAATACGGTCAATTGAAATATTCTCACCTGAGTAATCAAATACCATTGATTGTGTAAAAGTTCCATTTTCACCAGATACATGAGAGAACGGTCCAACACTATTTGAGATGGGAGAGATATTGAAGAATGTGTACAAGTGAGATCCCTGATGATAGAGTGGATCTGTATGCCAGACTTCGCTTCCCTCCAGGTATGCTTTACCACCTTGATTGCCCAGATATTTTTTTATCTCCTGTCCAATAACGCTGGTATCTTTGATAACAAAATTATTAGGAAGTACTCCAACACATACAAAGATGGATTTGTATAAAGAAAGAAAGCCATGTGGATGCATTTGAGTGTAGTCACCGTAAAAATGAAGTGTATCGAGACAAGCTCGTATCAAAGCGCCACTTGTGTGGTTCGGATCAAGATCCAACACAAGATAATCTTTCCGGCCTACATATATCGTGCACTCAAATGTATCAGTAATGACCCCTGAGGTTGTTATGATCGTTAGATTTGTTTCATAACATGGTGGTGTTGTCGGGTCGCTTGTAATAACAAATGGATTCGAAGTATTTGTCCTGAAACCATTAGGTGGAATAGACCCAAACGCAGCAACAGAGTCGAGTATTGTAATAAATGAATCCTCACAAAAAACCTCACCGATAACGTTCTCTGCGATAGCCGAACCTGAATTATGCAGTTCGATAAAAAATTGATCAGTATCTCCGGGAGGTGTGCTTACAACATGGTATGGGAAATAAAAGTCACTGAGCTCGATTACAGATGCTCTCACATAGAAGCTGAATTCATTTGCCCATATCGAATCATTGCTATCCTTCATAACCATTGTCAGTTCGATTTCGTGGCTATTAGGACATTGAGCTGAAATTATGACATTGTAACCGTCGTCAGAGGTTTTTGCTGAATCAAGAGGATTGATGTCCCCAAAATACTTAACAGTATCATTCAGTGAGAAATATGGATCTGCTAAAGTCTTCTGCATAACACCTGAAACATCATATGCCACTGAATCTCCCCAATTCATTACACAAACAGGGATTTCAATATCCTCACCTGGATTTGCGATAAAATCGCCATTGCCTCCGGCAGTGTCCAAAACACTAAACGAATGCAGCACCAAATGAGCGGCATAGTAGGGCACTTGTGCAATTCCAACATACGGTATGAAAGTATTCTTATTGACTGAAACAAAAACTGAATCTCCGACTATATGAGAAGTGTCCACAAATGTTATATCACCAAAGATATCAGTTTTGCCAACCTGATACAAAGTACTATCCTCCTTTGCGATCATACAAACCAGGGCACGTTCGACTGGGATTGAATTATGTTGCACGTTTACATTCAGTGTACACAGACCTATCGGCAACATATCATCATGTATCACAGTAAATCGTTTTTGGTTTACTGCCCACAAATCCATGGCAGGATCACCCAAACATGTCCAGCTGTCATACTCTAAAGAATCACCAAATATAGCATAATAGGTGAGGCGCCCCGCTTCTGCAGCTTTTCCAAGCGTGCTCAGACTATCTGTGAATATACTTTTCAAAGTCCCTCTGACCAGAGCACTCCGGAGGCTGTCAGCGCCCATCAACCCTGTTGTGGCACCAAAGAAACCGACTATGCCTCTTGGTTCTTCCGGGGAACCAGTGCTTAACCACAAAGTTCCAATGCCCTCAACAGTAGCACAAGTTCCAGAGATTACAATTGGTGATTCGAAGCGGTTTTTCATACTATCAGGAAGAAAGAGATCAAAAGGACGACGCCATCTTCTGAAACCACAACCTCTGTATAAGATGTATGAACGACCATCATTAATCGCATCGAGCAAATCTACAGTATCATGACCCAATTGTTTTGACATAGAATCAATCTGAATGAAACCTGCATTGATCATTAGATTGTGCATATAGCGAGCATCAGCCCAATAAATCGAATCAGAGGTCGTACTATCTTGATCTTCATTTACTATTGTAACACCTTTTCGAAACCATAATGAATCTAGCAGATATGGGTGCCTTTCATAATGGAGCACTTTGGCTACTACTGTTTTTGCCTCAGCTGTGTTATTTACCCAAAAACGTCCCGGAATTATTTCATTATGAAAATCGCCTGTTACGTTTGTATAGTAATTATCACTATGGCATATATACGAGTGTTGTAGCATCCGGGGAAACGGTATTTGGTCATCGTTGCCAACAAGAAGCACGTACTCGGGTCGAATCGGCCAGTTATAATATGCGTTAGCAATGAAACTTCTTATCTGAATCGAATCACTGCCTATATCTGATGTTCTAACGACTTTTGCCCTAATACCCTTTTGCGTTTTCCATTGTGCTAATGGTTTCACGATATCATAGTAATCATCATGTGTTATGATCAGATATTGTGCGCCATCATCTTGAGCATAACCGATGGATATGATGAACAGGAAACATGCTACTATCTTCATTGAGATTTCCTTAGATCAATTCTGGTAACTCACTCGAAAGAACCATGGGCTTGACCAATATGACAAGTATTGCCAGTATGAGCTACCCGCCCTAACTTGCCAATCATATCGTGCTGTATCACAAATGAAAACAACAAGAGAATTGTCGTAGACAATACGTTGATCATATAGCAAGGAGTCTTCGAAAATAACTACTTCATAGAATTCTTCGTCCTGTATAGTGTCCCACTGAATTTCAATTTCAATGGGGAGTGAATCAACATATATCGTGGTGTCATGCGGTGGATAAACATGTCGAGGTCCAGAAGGTCGCAATCGCAATTCAAAATACCATTGATCAGACCACTCAGTAAGCCACTCCCATGCTGAAGCACTTGCCCTAACACGCCAATAATGATTGCAGAGCCTGTGAGTTAAATCAGCTACCCAAATCGTACATACACTAGGTACACAGGTTTTTATGAATGGAGGAAAAGTGTCAATCGTGTATTCAATTTGATAACTTTCTGCTTGTTCAATACTCGTCCATTTCAATTCATAGTAACTGTCAGCCTGAACAGATTCGAACATAATGACGAAACCATCGGTTGGTGAGATAAGCTGTGGTGGATCTGGTGGCGGCACAAGCGTGTCTTCAGGTGGTTTAAATTCATCAGGATCTTTGCAACTGGGCTGCACATAAACTGCTAATAACAACACGTACAAAAATGCTATTCTTATAACTGCGTTCAATAGCTTCATGGTTGTTCCTTGTTTCATTCCTCCTCATAAAATAGTATTAGAAAAACAGGTATTGTCAAGTGAAGATTATACAAGAAGCAGTGCCCGAAGTGAAAACTGCTTGAAATACTGTGCTTAGAAACTATCCTTACCCCCAGTATAGAAGTATAATAGCAAAGTGTGAAAAATCTGTGAAAAATGACATAAATCTAACAGCAAAACCAGAACCCGATGCTCCTTCCCAGTGCTGAATCACCTCGGATCATTTCTATGCCTTCCAGACTAGCAATATGAGTTCTTGGGAATAGCGGATGCTCACTCCACTTGGTATAGATAATATCTAAGACTCGATTTATATTTGCCAGCTAGGATGGTCTGAATGTTTGATATTTTGAGCTAATTTTTGGAGTTTTATCAATATCTTTATTTTTTCAGGAAATGACAATAAAGCTTGTTCCTTGTGAAAGGTCGTCTTATTGGAAAATATTCTTTTACGAACCTCATTTATGTTTCCTTTTAACTGATTTCTTTTGCTGCTATTTCTTTTCATCGATTTTGAAATGTTGCTTGTATTTACTCAGTAACTTGTATTTTAATAGTATTGATTTCAGTTTCTTATACTTTACCGTAGCTTGTTCCAGAATTTTCTCCACCTTTTCAATATCCTTGGTTCGTCCTGCTCTTACTAGTACCGCAATTAGGTATTCCGCAGAAAACACTTTGGTGTTGGTCCCTTCATAGTCCACAACCGGGGCATTACCTATTGCTTCGGTCTCCAATTCGTCGGCAGGGATAAATTGTACAGGAACCCCTTCTATAATAAGGTGCTCTTTTTTCCATGAATAGCCCTTTTGACACAGACTGTTAAAAAGAACACTCAGATCAATGACCCTTTTGCCCTCTGCCTGAGGTAGGATGACAAAAATATCAAGATCATAGGTTAATATCGGTTCGATGTAATATATCGCCGCAATTCCACCACCAATTGAATAATCTTCAATAATTCCTTGTTTTTTCAGCACGTTGATAACTGCGAGTGTCTTTTTCACATATTATTATACTGGAAATTATCAATAGAGTCAATATAACAAAGCAGCGCAATGCTAATCCGCTTGATCTAACAATTGCACTGCGGACTTACTGAAAGTTTCGATAGTTTTTATTGAGAAATAGTTCGCGGTGTCTTACGCGACGAACTCATCGTCCATCGATCTACCTTTGGTTAGTGAAAGTGTTCAATGTTGAAATTTGACCTCATTTATTTGCTAGAGCCAGAATGAACAAAACAGTATAATCAAAGAAAGTCATATTGTCATGCACCGTCTCCACTTCCTATTGATGCCACTAAATATTACAGAGAATTCCTTCCAATGAACAGAATTCACAGAATGATCTTTGATGCACTGCAAAGCGTTATTTTACAACAACTTGCTGCGATTTCGTAAGTTTGGAAAAGTGCTTTTTACGGATTAGAAAACCAGATGAAGTGAATTTCTGATAGTCGGTATTTTGTTTAATCTTAAGAAGACCTGCCACCTTTGTCGTATTGTCGTATTGGTCAAATAAAGACAGAATTGTTCTAATAAGAAGGCTAGTTTATTTCAATTTAATAATCTTTCGAATTATGTTTTTGTCTCCGGTTTGTAATCGAATAAAGTACACCCCCGGAGCAAGATCCTTACCTATGCGGCTTCCTTGATAGTTTCCTGCAATTCTACCTTCAACATTATAAACAACAAATCGTTCTTCCTCGTGTCCAGGGATCGCTGTGGAACGTAAAAATGGATTAGGACTTGGTTCATATGTTTGTGAGGTACTATTGAGCACCAGATTTGATTCAGTCTCAATACCTTGGCTTCCTGTGGGATCACGCTTATAATAGATCTCCCTGTTTCCATCCCGGTCATCCTGCCATACTATATGTACGTAAGGACCTCTTGCCGCAACTGAACAGAACTGCGATGTATCAGGAGCATTCGTTAATTGTGTGTCTGGGTCCCACGTCGCACCATTATCAGACGAGTGCGTATAATAGATCTCAGGATTAGCAACCGGTCTTACTGACCATACGATATGAACATGGTTCCCATTCAGGCATACACAAGGATCGCGCTGAGGATTGCTGTCATTAGTCAGTTGCGTATCTGGGTCCCATGCCGTGCCATTGTTTGTTGAACGTTTTCGATAGATATTGCGGGGACCATCTCGACGGTCTTCCCAAACGAGATGCACGTAGGTGCCAAATGCTGAAATAGACGGATTTACAGATATGCCTGATGCATCAGTGAGGCGCGTTTCTAGTCCCCAACTAACACCACTATCAGTGGAGCGTCTGTAATAAATTTCCCAATTTCCGTCCCGTGTGTCGCCCCATACAATATGCACATATGGACCATATGCACTAATGGACGGCATACCTGAATAGTTTGTATCGCTCGATACACGCAGATCCGCTTCCCAAGTTATGCCATTATCAGTTGAGCGTTTGTAATATATCTCTGGATTGTCAAACCCAAAACGGTAATCCTGCCAGGCTATATGCAGGGTGTTCCCGACCGCAGAAATCTTAGGATAACCTTCTTGGCTAGATTCGGTTGTAAGTTGCGTATCTGGGGACCAACTAGAGCCCGCATCTGTGAAACGTTTATAGTAGATATCTGGACTAAACTCACCATCCATCCAGACAACATGTACTGTGTCTTCTACTACTGAGATCGAAGGCCAATACGAAAACCAACTATTATCAGTAAACCGCTGTTCTGTTTCCCATGTATTCCCACTGTTAGTTGATAACCTGTAGTAAATTTCATAATTACCGTCACGATTGTCCACCCAAACTACGTGTACGTCATGCACAGTTGTTCCATAACCAGTCGCCACACACCGCACCGGCGTATTCAAAGCACCGAACTGAGACATACTATCGTTATCCGTCAATCTAAAATCAGGTTCCCATTGACCAAAAAGAGGACAAATGAGAAAACACAACAATATTCCTATACAACACACATTTAAAGATATACTTTTCATGATTTTCTCCTTATTGTATCATCTTTCAGTTACAGATAGAAAAATTCCCAAAAATTTATTTGCAATTCTTATCTGTTAGTATATACGTCTTCACCCTAAAGTCAATCATTTTTTGTCACAAAACCCATCTTGACAACTAAGCCCACAATACTATAATTGGCTGGATATGTGGAATGATTAGTAGAAAGAGAAATATGCCACATATTTACGTATATCATTATCTTTGAAATATTTCCAAATCAGGGAGGCAACATGAGGTATTTTAAATCATCAGTTACAATTCTGTTGTTCACTATAATAATAATAATATGGGGTCAGGTCACTTCAATTTTGTCGGTAGATTTATATATTGCAAATCCTCTTGGTTGACACCTCTAGTCAAATAGTTAATATTGTTTATGCGTAAACTGTTTTACATACTGTTTTCGGTTCAAATTATTATATCAACGGTAATTCTTGCCCCGACCTTTTACCGTTCAACTACAGAATTCTTTAATTACTCATCCTTAACAACCAAACAGAAACAGGCGATGGTCTATGGATATTTTTACCGGTCGATGATGGATTATATTAAAAATATCCCCGATAACGTAAATGCAGTAATCATTGAAGCGCCGCGCCAACGGGCTGGCTATTTCTGGATTCTAAATTATTTTTTTCTACCCAGAAAAATCTATACTTGCCCAAAACATTTTTTATTCGACAATAACTTCACAAAAAGGCATAATATAAAATATATTCTATTAACCCAGGAACAAAGGTTTTATTTCGAAAAGTACGCTCCCCCGGACTCAAATATTATCATACTCTCTCCGGTAAAATATGACACCTTAATAAAACCTCCATATTTCAGGTGGTTACCGCCCGGCAACAATGCATACGCGCTTACCATCTGTAATGAAGATGCCGAAGTTCTAAACACCTTTAACGATTTGAAAATAACCTTGTATGACCAATGGTTAATGCCGGCGGAACTCTGGTCCAGGATACCCCATCAGGAAAAAATTTACTGGTATATCCAGGGGCTTGATACAAATGTAACAAGCCGGCTTATGGTATTCTATAAGAAATGATTGTCTTATCGATTCTTTTCTTCTTCAGCCTTATTACGGGCGGCATTTTTGTCTGGAAATATTTTTATAAATCTTCCTTTTTTCTTTCTCAGATAATTTTCCTTGGTGCATACTCAGTAATACTTTTTTTCTTTATGCTTATCAAGATTCCACTCACCAGAGTAGTTGTCCTCTTTCCAATTATTCTGCTGCCTTTGGTTTTGTATAAAATTACTTCGGCGCCCTGGAAAAATCTACTACCCGCCAAGAAATTAAACATATACTCCTTTATTCTTCTAGCCCTTACCGTACTTATACTATTTTTCGGTATTACACATATCATGAAACTACCGATCCATGATCGGGATGGACTTGGCATATGGCTTACCAAGGCAAAAATGATTGCGTTGGACAATACGATTTTTTCGGAAAATTTTTTGGACCCGTACAGAATCCATGATCATCCGCGCTATCCCCTACTTTTGCCAATACTGGAATCGGCTTATTTTATTTCATCCGACATTGATGAAACGAGTGTAAAAATATTATTTATTTATATCTGGGTGTTAATGCTCGGCGTATTATATGAATTCACTAACAAAAAGTCTCTGAATGCCGCCTTGATTGCGATTATTATTTTCTCATTGATACCCGCGTACTACACAATGTCCGATGGTAGCCTTGATACCGGCTATGCTGATATCCCGCTGAGTTTATTTTATCTTGGGGCAATTATATTCTTATACAATTATCTTTATTTGGGCGAAAAAAAATTCTTGGTCGGCACTGGATTATGCCTGGCATTTGCAATATTTACAAAAAATGAAGGCGGTGCGTTTGCCCTGAGTACTTTTATTATATTTTTTTTCATCAAAAAGAAGAAAGCTGATATTTTAACACTTGCCTTGTCTATTCTGCTACCAGTTATCCCCTGGCTTATTACCGTGTTACATCTCCCTGAATTATACACAGAACATTACCTAAGTTATGTCCCGGCATTCTTTCGTCATCTACACCGCGTTCCAGTTATAATAAAAGCCACTTTTTTGGAAATTCTCAATCCCAAGCACTGGGGTATTTTCTGGCCCCTGAGCATATTCATATTCATCTATTCAAAACCAAAAAAAATAGATTCATATCTTCTTGCGAATATCGGGATATTGTTTATTCTCTATCTCGGGATATTTTTAATCACCCCCTGGGAGGTCGAGTTTCAGATGAAGATTGTATTACCACGGATGCTCCTGCATATTGCACCGGCAATTATGTTTTTAGCGGCGCATAATTACTCATCAAGAAAACAATTAACCAATCACCTGGCACTCGACAAATAAATTAACAATAATATGAATTTGAGATTGCTTCGTCCCGATTTATCGAGACTCGCAATGGCAGGAACTGTAGGTAGTTCTCGACTGCGCTCGAACAGTAATTTGTTGTACTCACTCATGCGTTGACAGAACTAACAATAGGGTTATAATACACAAGGCAGATATTAGATACTGGATACAGGATACTAGTAAATAGGTAATAAAAAATCTAGCTTCCTCCGAAGAAATTTGTTCTTCGAGAGCAGGCAAACCAATTAACCAGTTATTTGTGTTTATAATTTCTGGTTGTGCTTACTGCTTACTGTATACTGCGTACTATTTGCCGCAGGCGAACACGCCGGGGTGATGGAATTGGTAGACATAGCGGACTTAAAATCCATCCAGAATTTCAAGCCATTATCACCACAAACATAAGTCAGACAACACTCTACCAGTTTGAAGGAAGTGAAAAATGTAAAGTTTTGTGCCAAATAGATGTCACAAAACTTTCGTGATATCAGGAGATAATGAAAACCGCTTGTCACAAGATTCTTTAAGTGGGATCATCAAGCAACAGAATTCATAATTCAGGAGGTATCAATATATTTATTAATTACTCAATCATATTGACAATATTATGTTAATGGATAGAATAAAGTTATGACGGTCAATAAAATAAAGAAAAGAGTACTACCGATACTCATTCGTCATAGGATTTTGAAAGCATCACTTTTTGGTTCTGTGGTAAGTGGGAAACTGAATTCAAGAAGCGATATTGATGTATTGGTGCAAATGCCGAAATCTGCGAGTCTTCTTGATTTGGCAGGACTTAAAGATGAACTCGAGCTAAAGCTTGGTCGAAAAGTGGATGTTTTAACTTTTAATTCTATACATCCTTTGCTCAAGGAGAGTATATTAAATAATCAAAAAGCCATTCTGTGAAAAAAGATCCGCTGATTTTGCTAAAGCATATCATGGAATGTATTGAGCTTATTGAAAAATATACAAAAAAACTCACAAGAAGAAAATTTCTAGAAAATACTAAAACTCAAGATGCTGTGATTCGTCGAATAGAGGTAATCGGTGAGGCTTCAAGAAATATCCCCCAGTTTGTTAAGAATAAATATCCAGGTATACCGTGGAGAAAGATTGCTGGAACAGAACAATGAGACGAAAAAATCTATAGTTTATAATTTTGTATCCGCAGTTTTAGGCTGGGAACAAAAAGCCAACGTCTTTTAGTATGTATCTAAAAATGCTTGGAGCCTAAGACTCTGAAAATACACTTTACCTGTATAAGTATTACCTGTATCTGAACTCGCTTCTTCAAAGTCTCCGTTAAACGCTGTACCCACGGGGCTCTCGAAATATCTCCCGTAGTAATAAATCCAGTCATCTTGTTCTGGCCCTTTACCATTATATGTTCTAAATTCATCCGACCACCAATCTGAACCATCTGAATGGAAATATATATATAATCGCATTTCAACATCTTCCTCGTACCATGTTATTTCCAAGGTACAATATGCTGAATCTCCAGGATCGGAACTCACCTCTACACCTGAAACATTTGCCAAAAATGTATCACCATCTGCAACTATAAGAAAGTGGTTTGCTTCAAGTGAAACTTCAGTCGTCTCCCAAATAACTGGGTTAAGATTCTCCTCTTCTGTCGTTCCACAGGAAAACCACAATACACATAGCGCTATTATTATTCCATAAAAATACTTCATTATCTCCCCCTTTCCTTATGCTCAGAATACTCGAAAAATCGATACAGTCAATATCAGAAACATCCAGAAGATTTTATAGACAACAAACAGGCATAGATTTGGCACAAAGATAATTGAATGGAATAATATACCGAAATTGTGTAGGGATTTATTTTAGGGAAGCGGACTCATAATCCACTTGGTCTAAAGCGGCGGACTACGGATGCGATTCTACTGTTTTTCGTAACTTCTGAAATCGCAGTAGAAATCACTCTAATGCAAGATATACATGCCTTTGCACCATTCTTATCTTTAAGGGATTTTCTGGATTATACCATATGTTTTGGCCAAAATGTGTGACAAATATGGGACAGGGGGTTGGCTCATAGCCGACACCCTGCCATATTTGTCAGTGCCATTCCAGACAAGATGCGCAGAGTGGGCAAAATTCTTGACCAGACGACCCGCAGCATCAGTCTTTTTGAATATACCTATTGTCCTTTCTACCAAACTTCAGGAAGAGCCAGATTTTATCCGGCCCTCTCTGTTTGTTATTTTATCAAAATAAGGTTTTCTTGCAACTTTTTACCTGCGCACTCAAGGATAATAAAATAAGTTCCACTGGCAAAATCGTTAGTATTGAGGCTAACAAAGTGCAGACCAGCAGCTTTATGACCTTGATCAATTGTTTTCACCAGACGACCATCAACACTGAACAGTTTCAGTGAAACATCACCTGAAGTAGGTAAAGTATAACGGATATTTGAACGTTGAACAACCGGATTAGGGAAGACATTTAATGCGATTTTCTCAGGAAACTCCACCTTGCTTTCCTCTATGCCCACAGCAGCATATAGGAACATAATATATATGCTAACCGTCACTCCATTGTTATAACCCCACATAAAATCCATATCGTCGCTCAGCAAACGAACAATTGCATAGACAATATAGGCACGCTCTCGCGCTACATCAAGCCGCTTGGCAAGCTGAGGAATCTGACACCTCCGTGTACTCCATGAGGTAATATTCTCTGGTATACCCCAGGTAATTCCGTTGTCATAAGACCAATTAATATGAATATCATGCCAGGCAGCAGAACCCTGCATGCTATTGCGCGGTGTCATGTAGGTAACTGTAGCCATATTACCACCCGTGGCAATCGTTGGATAGAATGCTTGGGTGTCGGGTAACCCAAACGAAGATGACACCTCAACACAGGGCTGTCCCTCAGTATGGGAAACATAGATTTTACCATATTGTGGATAATCAGAATCATCAGCATTCATATTGGCAAAAACAAGCAGAGGATTGCCATTGTCTGTAACTACTGCCTGACAACCATAACTAACATTGAGCTCATTGCTTGCATATGGATTAGGCCAGACAATATTATACATCTGCTCAGGACTCCAGCTAATACCATCGGTTGTCGTTCTATAGAATATGTCCATACTATCTAGTATGTAGTGATCCACGTAGAACAGGTAGCCGATCCCTGCGTTGATATTATAATCCCATCCCCAGTAGTAACATGGCGTCGGCGTAACCCAGCCTGAATCAAGGAGTGCAGTCAAGCTGTCATTATAGGTACGATATTGAAGCCCATAGGGATCAGTGGAATAAAGGAGAAAACACATATTACCATTGGAAAGCTCTTTGCCAACAACGGTCTGACATTTTTGATCACCAGGTCCCAAATCAACTGGTGGATCCCAGATACCACTAAACCAGCCACCTGAGCAAAACTGGGCGCCAGCACCACCCCAGGCAGGCATAGATGTTAGCCAAGGGAATGATATGTAAGGACGTTGACTGCCAGCAATCACTGTGGGATAACAGCCTTTACCAAATTCCCAGTTGTAAACATAATAGTCATGGACCCAGAATGATAAATCACCCGGTGTTGAGTGTACATTCAAAAGCCCTGTGGGACTAAAATTCCGATTGGTGATTGCTATTGCATCCATAAATGAATTATAAGCAATATATTCGGGATTCGTAAGAATTATAGCCCACTGACTACCTCCAGAATCAACCATGGTTCCTTGACGTATGTTTTCAACTGAGTCACTGTTTGATAAACCTGCATCAGTTATTATCTTCTTTTGGATCAGATAAGGATATTGTGCAAACATGAATGAGCATACAAACAAAACAACTGATTTGAACTTCATCTTTCCTCCTCTATCTACAAATTTCCTTATCTCAACAGCAGTAGTTTCTTCGTTGAGGTGAAGTCTTTACCTTTTAATCTTACAAAATAAACACCTGAATTTAAACCCTCAAGTAATATCTTTTGTGTTGGTTTGTATTCCATAAAAATTTCTTCTCTTATCAGTTGTCCT
>JAUWLY010000357.1 GCA_030613445.1 Candidatus Stahliibacteriota bacterium
GCATGCCGAATGAGAAAGCTCGGATCAAACAAGACATCAATGCATTCGCCGCAGCTGTAGAGCAGGAGAATAAACGCGATGTGCTCTTATACATTGATGAAATGTATATAGATAATCACGGCGTGGACTACGAAGTATTCGTAAATAACCTTGCCCATCTTTTCAATACTGCAGACTCAATACGTGTGAAAATAACCGGTCTGGAAATTAATATCGATTCCACTGACGCACAAAATATAATCTTTGCAAGCTGCAGCCTTGGGCTCAAGATCTTTGCGCGATACCAAGGCGACCGCGTACTAATCTTTGGTGGATTGGTCAGGCCAAACCCAGTCCGCGCCCTTTTCAAAAAAACCGCCGAGCATTACCGGGTTTACTATGCAGTATATTAACGACCTAAGAAATAATTTCTTGTCCTGAATGATCCAAATGACGGAAAAACTTCTGCTCCTAAAATAGATCTTTCTTTATCAGGCGCTTGATTTCCCAGGAAAAATCATTGCTATCATTCTTTAATCATTGTAATCGAGAGAGCGAGGAATTTTTTCAGAGCTCTCAGCATGTTTGCTTGACACAATTAGGAAATCCGCTATAATACTGACATGCTTTTCAAAGAAGTACGAAAAAGCCTTGATTTTCCTGAAATGGAGCATGAAATTGCCGGATTCTGGCAAGAGAATGGCATAATTGATAAATATCTGCTTAAGAACAAAGGCAAGAAAAAGTGGTCATTTCAGGATGGACCGATAACTGCAAATAACCCCATGGGTGTACACCATGCCTGGGGTCGTAGTTACAAAGACATGTTCCAACGCTATAAAACAATGAAGGGATTTGAACAGCGTTATCAGAACGGATTTGATTGTCAAGGTTTATGGGTTGAAGTTGAAGTTGAAAAAGAGCTCGGTTTCAAATCGAAAAAAGATATCGAAATATACGGCATTGATAAATTTGTCCAGAAATGCCGGGATCGGGTGCACAAATACTCTATGATCCAGATTCAATCATCCATAAGAATAGGAATGTGGATGGATTGGGGTGAGTGGAAGACTTCTATGGATGACAAGGACTGGCTGAAAAAAAGCCACTCATACTATACAATGAGCGAGGTAAATAATTATACTATCTGGCACTTCTTGAAAAAATGTCACCAGCGCGGCTTTATTTACGAAGGTGTTGATGTAATGCCCTGGTGTGCACGTTGTGGTACAGCAATCAGTGATATGGAAATCGCAACTGAAGGTTATCAGGAGCTTACGCATAAAGGAGTAATTGTTCGTTTTAAAATAAATGGCAGAGAAAACGAATATTTCCTGGTCTGGACCACAACACCTTGGACATTAACTTCAAATACCGGATTAGCAGTTCATCCTGTTCTAACCTATGTAAAAGTAAAAAATAATAGTGCAATTTATTATCTCTCCAAAAATTTATTACACGTTTTAAAAAGTAAATATGAAGTAATGAAGGAATTGGCAGGAAAAGAACTTTTAGATCTAACATATGAAGGTCCTTTTGATTATCTGCCTGCTCAAAAAGATGTTATACACAAGGTAATCCCCTGGCATGAGGTAAGTGAAAGCGAGGGAACTGGAATGGTTCACATTGCTCCAGGCTGTGGTAAAGAAGATTTTGCTTTGGGCAAGGAATTTGATTTGAAAACGATTGCACCGCTTGATGAACTGGGCATCTATCTACCGGGTTTTGATTGGCTCTCTGGTAAAGATGTCAAAGATGTCGCCCAGCCGATCATCGAAGACCTCGATAAAAGGGGGTTATTATATAATGTAGAGGATTACACGCATCGTTACCCGGTTTGCTGGCGCTGTAATAGTGAACTCATTTTCAGACTCGTTGATGAATGGTTCATTTCAATGGACACGCTGCGTCATGAAATTACTGAATCAGCCAAACAGGTTGAACGCTGGATACCATCTTACGGTTTAGCCCACGAACTCGACTGGTTGAAAAACATGGCAAACTGGTGTATTTCAAAAAAACGCTATTGGGGTTTGGCTCTACCTATCTGGAAATGTGAGTGCGGGCACTTCACTGTTATCGGTTCACGACAAGAACTCAAGCAGAAAGCTGTACAGGGGTGGAAAGAATTTAATGGATATTCGCCGCATCGACCGTGGATCGATAAAATAAAGATTAAATGTGATAAGTGTGATGCACTGGTCTCGCGTATCCTGGATGTTGGTAACCCTTGGCTTGATGCTGGTATCGTGCCGTTCGCAACGATGCGTCCGCCCGATGATATGCACACTATTTCTAATGGTTATCCCTTTGATAAAACATATTGGCACGAGTGGTTTCCCGCTGACTTCATCTCTGAATCCCTCCCTGGTCAGTTCAGAAACTGGTTTTATGCGATACTTACAATGAGCACGGTTCTGGAAAAGAGATCGCCATTCAGAGTGCTCCAGGGGTATGCCTCATTACACGACGAGCAGGGTGCGGAAATGCACAAAAGTAAAGGCAATGCGATCTGGTCAGCCG
>JAUWLY010000325.1 GCA_030613445.1 Candidatus Stahliibacteriota bacterium
GCTGGCAGGTAAGGGCGGGGAGTTCGTTATGGCAGTATTATTCGTATTGGTCAAATTTATGGTATTTTCGTGTGCGTTACAACAACTGATTCTTCCAGTTTTCAAGAGAGAAATGGGATCAAATCAATTCTGGTTACTTTGATCCCGCTCTTCTATCGTTAGTAATCTATAACAAATTGTAGTATTTCAGAAACTGGTTGATTTCTTTCGTAGGTGGTATGATTGTTAATATCTTTCTAAATATCTTTTTTACAGTCGCAGTGAAGCGTGGGGTTTGATCGCTGTGTTCTAAACAAAGCTTTGCAAAATTTGAAGCTGTTTGTTCTAATTGATTTAATATGGCCCTACGTAAATCTTCGGACCAATTATCATACATCCGTTCAAATGGCGCGCCGCGAAACAAGTGCATTACCCGCATATAATCCTGCAGGGCAAATCGCCAGTCATCTGCTTTTTCAAGAGCCTTTGCATGAACAAGCAAGATTTCGACTTCCTCATAGTCAGTAGTAAAGTATATGCCGCGGTTTATCAACCTTGATTCCCCATACGACGAGGTAATGCACAAGAAATACCTCCATATCTTGAGTTTTCTTCTTATTTCTGTGAGCATATGTGAAAGATGATCTGTTTTATACTGAGAGCCGGTCCAGAAATTTTGATAAATATCCTTTAGCAAAATGAATTTACCAGGTTGTCCTGCTTTCAATGCTAAGTGTATCAAGAATGCCCTTTCTTTCGGTGCTAATTTCAGATTCGAATAATGCCCATTCATTGAAACAACAGGTTCACCCAAGAACTTAATATGACGAACAGACTTCTTTTGATTAAACAGGGGAAATTGCACAATCGCTCGTGATAGTCCAGGATCCTTGCCTTGCTCAATCATATGCAATACTGGTTCAGGTGCAAAAACGATGATACGTTCAAAAACACCTAGAAGTCCGTGTTTTTTAGCATAATTGAATGCTTTTCTATAATGATTTGCCTTGAGTGTCTTTTTAGCCTGGTATAGTAGACAAAAAAGAAAATCACTGGGTTCTTTCCATATCTTAGGAAGCTTATGTCCTTCTAATAATGATAAACATAATTTCATATGATACAGTTCAGTTACGCTTCCATGTTTTTTTAATAAGGGAATACATTGTTTCAAATATGTCCTCGCTTGTGACTTTTTATTCCGAGCAGCTGCGATAAATGCTAAACCCTCAGCCGATGCACGTAAGTGATTCGTAAGATTGTGTTTTGACGACATATTCAGCACCTCGAGAAAAAAATGCGATGCTGCACCCAGATCACCCTTGCTAAAGGCTATGTACGCACGACCGAGATAATATTCAGATTCATTGTTCGGTAAGTCTGACACGGATACTTCACCAAGAAGCTTGTGGGCATTGATATAGTCTCCTGTCTTGCAATACCCAAGCACCACCAAACTCGTGGCAAAGTAAGGGAATAACTCCCAACCACGAGTCATTTCTAATCCCATTTTATAATTATGTGAGGCCCGCACATAATCACCAATTTGAGTATGGAGAGATCCAAGTACCATACATTGCCAGGGATAAGAGGAAACACTTATCAACCTACGACATTTTTTAGTGAATTCCAAAGTTTTGTTGAATTTGCGGCATCTGTTAAAAGCCATTGCCATTAGTGCATAATAAAGGATCAGCCATGATCTATTGCGCGTTTTATAAAGTTTTCTATTGAGCATTTTTAATGTTTTGATCATTTTTTGAGATCTGCCCATGTTCTGCAGATTGTATAGTTCTATTAGGTCTGCGAATATTGATGAATAAACGTATCCTTTCTTTTCTAACATGCTGCTAATTCGATGTGCCTTCCTCACAGTCTCAGGCGGAGACATTTTATCACTTTCCAGGGAAAAACGCTCAAGTCTTCTGCGCGGTGATAAGAATTCCTCAGGTATTTGTCTTAATATGTCATGCTTGGGCATGCTCGGTAAATCGTTAAGAACCACAGCAGCAGCTTTGAGATTACCTTGTCGCACTAAAATTTTAACCTTTCTCAAACCTTGAAGCGATTCTGAAGTAGAATTGCTAAATGGATCCAAGGGATCGTTATTATTCGTTTTCAGCAGTCCATACCTGCGCCATACTCCCCAGATTCCTTTATGTGAAACCTTTATGCCAATCCGTTTCAATAACCGTTGTGCTTTTGCAATACTCACTGATGGCTTCTGTTCTTTTACCATCATTATTTTCTTTTCAAGGTCTTTGGAGAATCTCTTTCCGGATTTCTTATAGGATTTCTTGAAGACTTCACCATCTACTTTATACCTTTGTACCCATCGCCATAGAGTCATATAAGAAATACCCAGGGAATGTGCATATCTTCTTAATGAACAACCTTTTTCAAGATAAGATTTAATAACTTTAAGTTTCTTCTCTGAAGAGAATTGTGCTGCTGTATACATTTTCATGGAAATATTATACTCGTCTTATTCGGGAATGTCAACCCACTATGGGAGGAGTCAGAAGATGTTGAATAATCGCACTTGTTTCGAACGCTCCTTCTCTAAAATGCACCATCTATTTTGCTATAATAATATGATTATAGATGTAAAAGCGAAGGAAAGGATGGCTTATGATGTTCCTTCTTGTGATTGCAATTGTCAACAATAATGGAGAGCTATTAACAACACCTTCAGTGATAATGTCGCAATCATTTCTAGTTATAATTTTATAATGACTGTACTAGATATTTGATAACTTTTATAGATTTTGAAAGTGCAGATAAGGAGGAAATATGAAGAAGATTAGATTGTGTGTTATATTGACCTTTGCATTCATAACATTAACAAACGCCCAATGGCTTGAGACAACCATCTATGTTCCGGATTCACTTTCTGGTGTTATTTATCCACAAGCCTTTACCTATAATGAAGTGAATAATAAAATATATGTCGGTGGTGACATGGGATTTTCCGTGGTTGCAATTGATGGTGAAACAGATTCCAAGATTGCCCGAATTCCTGCTGGTTCAGCCATTCACGCATTATGCTGGAATTCAACCAATAATAAGGTGTATTTCACTAATGCTGTCAATAATACTGTGACCGTAATTGACGGCACAACAGATTCCGTGATAACGACCATCCCGGCAGGAGTTTATCCCCGGGCTCTCGTCTATAATTCAATCAATAACAAGGTCTACTGCGCTAATCGTAATAGCGATAATGTCACGGTGATTGACGGTGCAACCAACGCGGTCATTACCACGATTGGAGTAGGAAATGAGCCTCGTGCTTTAGTCTATAATCCGACCAAAAACAAGGTCTACTGC
>JAUWLY010000343.1 GCA_030613445.1 Candidatus Stahliibacteriota bacterium
GTTATACAGTCATGGCGCGTATCAGCCTTTTGATCGATAGATTACAATTTTTATTGGGAGATTGGTTAGGGATAATACAGTAAGTTAAAATTTAAAAGTAAAAATTCTCGGAGCCACAACCGTAGTGGTCGAGCTTGCTCGACTAACCTCGATGACAACACGTTGTTTGCAGAGTATCATGCCATAGGCAGATCCGCTTCAGGCGGAAACTCTGCCTTTACAGATTATTTTTTATCTGGTTTTTTAATTCTTTAGGTATATTGATTATACACCTGATAAATCAGGTGACTACAAAAAAAATATCGCAAAGACGGTTAATATAAATAATGTAGGTTAGGGGCATAATGCAGTTATCTTCAATTTTACTTTAATGAACGCATCATTTACGAAACGAAGTGAACGTAAATGATATGCGTGAATTAACCCCCACACCTTATTTAACTTGAAAAGGAAAGGGCGGGACAAGCCCGCCCTTTATTATTACGTAATTCCTTAATGAATCACAATGAGCGAACTATGAACATTAGCCTCTTCTGTCTTCAGAAATAAGAAATAAGTACCATTTGCTAGTTCACTCACATTCAAATTCAGGTTGTATACGCCAGCATCTTTGTAACCGGTTTCAATTGTTCTCACCAAACTACCGGTTCGGTCATAGACCTTAAGAGAAATCTCTCCTGCATTGGTTAGTGTATAAGAAATCCTTGCATTGCGTGAAGCAGGAGTTGTAACATTCATTGTCAGTCTGTTAGGCTTTTCAGTCTCCTCATGCTCTTCAATACCTGTATACTCCCAGCCAACATACCAGGCATGCGGGTCTGCACCGTGCGTACCGTATCCGACACCATAGAATGGATCCCATTCGCCAACCATATTCACACCAAAGAAATAGTAGAATTTACCATCCGTGGCATTAACCCTCTTGGCAAGCTGTCCGAAACCAGTTGCGTGATTAAAAGACGCCGTAAGATTTTGCGGCGTATGCCAGGTCGCACCATTATCTCCGGACCAATTAAACCATTGATCATGGCACGCGAATGAATCTTCCAGGGCATTATATGGCAACTGATACATCACCACAACAAGATCACCACCTGTAGCAATCGTACCCCAGAAAGCCGCAGTATCGGTCGGTGAAACCGCAATACAGGACTGACTCTCTGCAATGGAAACATAGACTATTCCATCCCATGGATATGTTGCATCATCATTATCTACAATATCAAACTCAAGAATAGGATTGCCCGCATCAGTCAATGCCATCTGGGTCCAGTATAGTCCACTGTTTGTATACGGAGTAGGCCAGACTATATCATAGGTCTGCTCACCGCTCCAGGTCACACCGTCAGTCGTGGTCTGATAATAAACATCCAGAGTACCAGTATTATAATAAAAGACACTGGCAATACCGCCATTGATATCAAACCCCCAGTATTCATTGGTAGCAAGTAGTCCAGAAGCAACAGTCGTTGAAAGATCAGGAGACATAGTTCGATAATAGATCTCATTTGCTAAACCGCAACCAATGAACAGAATATTTCCATCCGGTAGCTCCTTACCTATATTCTTATGAGCTCCAACATTACCTGGTCCGATATCTACTGGATCAGCCCAGAAACTTGACCACCAGCCGCCCTCATCGTATTGTGCTACCATGTAGCCAAAGGCAGGACCAGCATCCAAGGTCGGCGTTGAAATATATGGATTTGTTGCAGCTACTGCACTTGGATAACGGGCACCGCCGTTTGCCGGAGGTATCTGCTGATCATATACAACATAATCATGAACCCAGAATGAAAAACTGGCATCGCTCTGGTGCACATTGAGAATACCAGTTGGACTATACCCACGATTGACAAATTCTAAGCCGCCTACAACAGGATTAAAAGCAAGACATTCCTGCATTTTTGTCCACGCTGAATAAGAATTACCCGAAGAATCAACGAGAACAAATCCCTGCAAGAATGAGGGAAGTGGTCGGTGCGGAAGGTTAGAAGAACTTCCATCATCGATGAATTTAGCATCCTTGGGCATTGCCCAGATAAGCCCTATTAACAAACATAATGCAACTAGTTTCTTCATCTCTTTCCTCCTTTTATATTTTTTTTATTCAGCTATTGCTGAATAAACCAACCTATACCAATACTGACATGGTTCATTGTCTCCATGTCACCTGGTCTCCTTATCCTTTTTTATTGCATCACCCCCTTTAAATTATTTCACCAGCACCAGTTTATGAATATTCTTGAGATTATTAACCTCTGTTTGCACAAAATATATGCCTGCAGAAATATTCTTTGGCTGCCAGTGAATTGTGTTATTTCCAGAATCTATTGCACCATTATAAATTGTTTGAACACACCTACCCGTGCAATCAAATAATTTTACCTGAACCAAACTGGATCTTACAGCATTAAAGGATATGGTAATCGCTGTGTTGACGCAAACATGCGTTGGTAATATACTGACTGACAGATTCGCTGTTTCATGCTCATGTTCTATAATTCCTACAATATCCTGGTCTATTATAAGGGCACCGACATTACCGTCAGCCAAATATATAAGTGAATCTTCAAACCGGAGATTACATGCGGCACCTCGTGAATCAATATACCCTATTTCAGATGGGCTGCCTGAATTTGAAACATCAATAACGCGTATACCACCCATACTACCATCTGCAACAAAGAGCCCGGCGTTTCGGATCTGGACTTTTGTTGCAGTCGCCGGTGTATCAAGAGAACCAAGCAAAACCAGGGTATCAGGACTTGATGCGTCAAATATTTTAATCCCTTGCGTACCATCAGCAACATATACATAGTTTCCTGACTTAGTAAGACCATAGCTAATTCCATTGGTATCATAGTATCCTGTTTCATAAGGATTTTCCGGGTCTGAAACATTAATAATTCTTACTCCTTTTGTCGCATCTGCCACGTAC
>JAUWLY010000014.1 GCA_030613445.1 Candidatus Stahliibacteriota bacterium
GTTTCAATGGCATTGCTTGATTCTATGTATGGACCCTATCCGTTTGATCGTTATGGACATGATGTGGTCTATCCGTATGCCTGGGGCGGCATGGAACACCAGGAAAACACAACAATGCACCGTAATGTTATTAGTGGGTCACATGGTTGGAAGCGCATTATTGCCCATGAGCTTGCTCATCAGTGGTGGGGTGATATGGTTACCTGTGTTGATTTCCGGGACATCTGGCTTAATGAAGGATGTGCAACATACAGTGATGCGAATTACGACTGGTATACAATGGGGCATTCGTTTTTCATCAGTACAATGCAAAGCCGTGCTCAAGCTTATTTCCAGGCAGATGCTTCATGGCGACATCCTCTTTATGATCCACCACCAGGACAGATGTTCAACTGGGGATATACCTATTGCAAAGCATCCTGGATAATGCATATGCTTCGTTTTCTTGATCAAGATAGTTTCTTTACGGCAATGCAAGCTTATCGCGACTCACTTGATTATGGCACGGCAAGTACTGAAGATCTAAAAACCGTATTCTCCAGCGTATACGGAACTGATTTAACATGGTTCTTTGACGAATGGGTATTTGACCAGGGGTATCCTGAATATGATGTATTCTGGTATTGTACGCCGTCAGGAGGTAACTACCTGACAAGTATCAATATTTACCAGACACAAACAAGTGCTCCTGCAGTTTTTCACATGCCGGTCCAGATTCTCCTGCACACGACAAGCAGCGATACACTTATCAATATCGCAATACATAACTCACCCGAACACGCTGAGTTTACGACTTCTGATTCAGTAACGTCAATTGAATTCGATCCAGATTACTGGTTGCTGAAGCAATACCAGATCTACTACGGTATTGAAGAATATGCTGATAACAACCCGCTTTATAATGACTTCTTCTTTTCTTCAAACCCGACACCGAGACCTGAGATTCGCTTTGTAATAAATCAAACCGGCGAAGTAAGTTTAACATTATACGATATATCTGGCAGAATCTGTGCAACTGTGTATCAAGCAATGATCAAACCTGGACATTATTCAGTTCGAGTCGATCACTTACCTGCTGGCGTGTACTTCTGCAAAATGCAAACACCGGTAAATGAAAGAGTAAAGAAACTCGTCGTCATCAAGTAGAGCAAGGATAAGACTATCTAGATGACCCTCGCCAACTTCCTCACAACATTGAGAATAGCACTTACGCCTTGCTGTATCCTCTTCATTATGTGGGAGGTTCCGCATAATAGATTAATTGCTCTAGTCATATTTATAATCGCCTTTTTGACCGATGTCTTAGATGGAATCGTAGCCCGAAATGCGAATAAAGTAACTGATTTCGGTAAACTTTTTGATCCGCTTGCAGATAAGATATTGGTAATCTCTATTCTCGTCACCCTGGCATTCAAGATCAGAGAACCGTGGTATTGGACTGCAGTTATGATCATATGGTTACGCGAGATCTTCATCGCGCTTCTGAGACGCCGACGTGCGCCTCAGGGCGTGGCCACTGAAGCAAATCTGTACGGCAAAACAAAAACTTTCCTCCAGGTATTAGCTGTGTGCACGTTAATACTCAATATCATGATAGCCCCCTATATTCTCTGGGCAGCAGTTGCTTTCTCCATCTACTCTGGAATACGATATGTCAATTCCTGGCAGCCCAGGAATCGTAACACGACATTATGATGGAAAAACCGACTGTTCAGGAACTAACTGAATTCGGTCAGAGTATTTGGTTAGATTATATCAGCCGTTCCTTGATTGATACAGGTAAACTCAAAAATATGATCGATATCGGAGTGACGGGCATGACTTCAAACCCATCTATTTTCGACAAAGCTATTAGTTCAAGCAATGATTATGATGTACGTATAAATGAACTGAAGAAAATGCAAAAATCCACTTTTGAAATCTACGATGAACTGACCATAAAAGACATCCAGGATGCAGCTGACGTTTTCAAACCTATATACGAAAAAACAGAAGGTTCGGATGGTTATGTGAGTCTTGAGATCAACCCCAAGCTTGCGTACAACGCCAAAGAGACGATAGAAGAAGGCAAACGCCTATTCAATAAAGTCAACCGCCCCAATGTATTGTTCAAAGTTCCGTCAACTGAACAAGGATTCATCGCGATCGAAGAACTTTTAGCGCAGGGCATAAATATAAATATTACCCTGATATTCTCTTTGCAGCAGTATATCAATACTGTCCACGCATACATAACAGGCGTGCGCAGGTTTGACCAGAACAACGGCGATATCAAGCAGCTCGCTTCGGTAGCCAGTGTTTTTGTAAGCCGCGTCGACACGCTGATTGACAAATTCCTTGATGAAAAAATAACTGAACAAAACGATGCAGCAAGAAATAAATCAGAATTGCTCAAAGGCAAAGCCGCAGTAGCTAATTGCGCAATCATTTTCAGCAGGTACAAAGAGATCTTCTTGAGTCAGGAGTTCAAAGAAATTCAGAAAAAGGGTGCACGGGTTCAGCGCCTTCTCTGGGGTTCAACGAGCACAAAGAATCCTGTTTACAGCGATATAAAATACGTTGCCGAATTAATCGGAAAAAACACTATTAATACGATACCTGAAAAGACATTGAATGCATTTCTCGATCACGGGTCGGTCAAGCAGGCTTTGACCGAGGAAATTGCCGAGCACAAAGAAATTATTAGCGAACTATCAAAAAATAGTATTAATATTGACGCAATATGCGAGAAATTACTCAGTGATGGCGTGGCGGCATTTGAAAAATCCTTTGATTCTCTCTTAGCCTCGATTACTGAAAAAGCAAAATAGTTATCAACCTAAAAAAATGCACCGACTATCAGGTGTGGGAAAAATGAAGTATTTCTTATATTAATATATACGATATATAGGATGTCGCAGGAAAACCGCGGATCAAAATCGAAAACATAAGTGCCAGCAATATTATTAGCATCGACTGTTCGTATTTACCAAACGGTATCTATTTTGTCGCTGTCAATAAGAAAAAGTTTAAAACAATAAAATATTGATATATCCGAAACCATTCTGTTTCGCTTCATTTTATCATTTTGTTAATTGACAAAATAATAAAGTTAGTATTGTCGGTATTGTTTAAGTTTATCGGTTGGATAAAACGTACCCCGCCAGATAATACCACCCCTTCTCTTACCAAGAATACCTGCACGGACCATGGCTATGAACATAACAGATACGGCCAGCGGCACGAAAAATGCGGTCCACCACGGACGCCCTAAATACATATTCATAGTAAACGCCGTAAGGAACATAATACCAAGCATGATTGTCCCTACCAGGTACCCAAATGGCAGACCCATAGGGACCAGGGCAATAAACGGTGATATCTCAAAGCCCAGCATGAGCAACCCTACCACGATCAGTTTTATCATGCTGAATTGTCCAACCATCGTAAACAATGCGCGTTCTGAGCCAACCATCATTTCGCGAACTGAATGGTAGAAGTGAAGACCCACGCTATTTCGACCATTGACCACAGTACAATGCGCTCCTGATTCTTTAAGCACACGACCAAGAGCTATGTCATCTGCAACAGTCAGCCTTATTCTTTCAAAACCCTGCGCCTGCACATAGGCAGTTCTGCGTACAAGGTTGAACGCACCAGCTCCTACACTTGCCTTAGATGTCTCGTCTTTAACTTTCCAGGGCCGGCCAACCAAACAAATATGGCGCATGAAAACCGAAAGCATGCTGTCAGCTAGAAACGTAGTGGGATAGAGTTGCGGAATAGCAGCAATATGGTCATACCCATACAGTTCACAGTACGAGATCACTCGCTTCAACGTACCCCGAAGCAATATGAACATCCGCATCACTGAATAGCAGCCATGCACCAGATGCGACCTCTGCTCCTGGCTGCATCGCATACAATTTTCCAATCCATGCTTTAGGCAATTCTTTTATGTGTATTGCCTTTACGCGGTGATCGGTTTGAGCTATTTCCTCGATTATCTCAGGCGTATTGTCTGTTGAGCGATCATCAATAAGGATTATTTCCAGGTTCGGATAATCAGATTCCAGACGCGATCTCATCGCCGCTTTGATAGTGTCAGCTTCGTTCCGGGCGGGGATGATTACAGATACTCGTAGCCACTTTTTTAAATCTTTATAGGGTAACTTGGCAACTGTACATACTGACGCAATGAGTCGTAAAGTACAGACCAATTGTACAATCCAGTACAGAGCTCCCAAAACGACAAATATAGCGAAGAAAATCTTTGCGATTATCATAGTAATTCGTAATGGTATTTCAGATAAGCTTGATGTCAATAGATTTTGTCATTGCCACCAACCTTGACAAGTATGCTGTCTCGAATAAAGTATATTGGGATGTGTGAGTGTAATAAGTCATATTTCGTGCGGGGACTAGGGGTTCACCTGTTGATGATTATATTCCTTTGCATCACCTCTCTATCCTGTTCACAAAAAGATACGCCTACTGACAAAATCTACATAGTAGTCAGCATCCTCCCCCTGGCTGAATTCACTGAGAAAATAGGTGGCGACAAAATACAAGTGTCTGTGATGGTTCCTCCAGGAGCATCACCGCACAGTTATGAACCTACCCCTGGTCAACTCGCTAAATTAGACAAGGCGCAGTTGTATGTAAAAGTTGGCGCGCCGATTGACTTTGAATTAGTCTGGTTGGACAAAATTCTTGCAGTCAACCAAAATCTATTATTATGTGATGCATCTCAGTCCGTCCAATTTATCAAAGGAGACCCCCACATCTGGCTGTCTCCACATAACGCCGCAATAATGGTCGGGAACATTTATGATGCGCTTGTCCAGATCGACCCTGATAATCAAATCTTCTATGATAAGAATAGCAAACAGTATATCAAAGAATTAGATAATCTGGCCAATGCTATCGTTAGACTTTTAAGAGAAAAGAAGGGCCGAAATTTCATGGTCTTTCATCCAGCGTGGGGTTATTTTGCCCGTGCCTATGATTTGAAGCAAATACCTATTGAGAAACAGGGCAAAGAACCAACCGCACAAGGCATATTGCGACTCATCGAACAAGCAGAACAAAACAATATAAAAGTCGTCTTTGCCTCACCCCAGTTCAACAAAAAGAGTGCAAAGGTGATTGCTAAAGAAATACAGGGGCAGGTGATTCTAATCGATCCATTAGAAAAAGAATACATAGCAAATTTGAAAAAAATAACCTCAATACTCGTCCAAGTAATGGAGTAATAATTGAAAAACAATATTGTTGTTGAACTAAAAGATGTATGTTTTTCATATACTAATATATCTGTTTTGGAGAGTATCAACATCACTATCAAAGAGAAGGATTTCCTCAGCATAATCGGGCCTAATGGCGGGGGCAAAACGACAATCCTAAAGATCATCCTTGGTTTACTTGAACCGAATAAAGGTATGGTATATGTATTTAATGCTTCAGCAAAAAAAGCACGAAAACACATCGGTTATTTACCCCAACATATCTCATTTGATTTTGATTTTCCAATAAGTGTCCAGGAAGTTGTCCTTATGGGGAGACTTGGCAAAAGAGGGATTGGTAGAAAATTTACAGAAACGGACGTTAGTGTATGCATGCAAGTATTGGAAAAGGTCGGTATGCAAAAATACAAAAACAGTGAACTCGGCAAACTTTCTGGAGGCCAAAGACAGCGCGTCTTTATCGCACGCGCTCTTTCGACTGAGCCCAGATTACTGCTCCTTGATGAACCTGTTTCCAGCGTTGATACGCAATGGCAGCAAGCCTTTTACGAACTCCTCCATGACTTGAATAAAGAAATCACCATCGTCCTCGTAACCCACGACATAAGTGTTGTTTCAACTTATATAGACAAGATAGCCTGTCTTAATAAGAAACTCTATTACCACGGTTCAAAAAAGGAGGGCATGCATAAGATATCAGAAATGTATGAATGTCCAGTTCAGTTAATAACCCACACCCCAACCCATGATCCAAGTGGAGAAAGCGACAAATGATCGAACTTCTCCATTACGAATTCATGCGCAATGCCTTTTTTGCCGCAGTCTTAGTTGGTATTGCATGTGGTATTGTGGGTGCTTTCGTAGTCATAAAAAAAATTGTTTTTATTAGTGGTGGCATAACCCACGCTGCTTTTGGCGGCATCGGTCTAGGATATTTACTCAATATTAACCCCGTCTTAACTGCGATACCTTTTAGCCTGTTCTCTGCTATCGCAATTGGTATCTTAAGTAAGAAAACTAAAATTAGCGAGGATTCTGCCATCGGTATAATATGGTCAGTTGGTATGGCTTTAGGCATTCTCTTTATTAGTTTGTCTCCAGGCTATGCACCAGATCTTTTCGGTTATTTGTTTGGCTCTATCCTAACTGTTCCGACATCCGACATAATCATGATGTTGGTGCTCGACATCATAATCATCGTAACTGTTCTTTTATTATACAAAGAACTGCACGCCTTATCTTTTGATGAAGAATTCTCAATGATTGTTGGCGTACCAACAAAGACCTTGTATTTGATCCTGCTCTGTCTTGTTGCGCTGAGCATAATTGTTCTAATCAGGGTTGTCGGTATAATCCTTGTTATCGCGCTCCTGACAATCCCGGCCACGATTGCCAAACAGTTTACCAGCAACTTAAAGAACTTGGTCGCTCTATCTACATTAACAGCAGTTGTTTCAAGCATAATCGGGTTGTGGTTATCCTATATCTTTGACTTACCCTCAGGTGCAACTATTGTTTTGCTTCTTGCCTTTGTGTTCATAATCTCAACTGGTATCAGAAAATTTATGATCCCAAAAGTATAATAAATTGTCATTATTGCCAGTACCGAATCATTGACAATTGAAAAATAAGGGTATATAATGCACAAATATAAAAAGGAGGAAAAATGAACATTGACAAAATGTCAAAGCAGGTTATTTACATCGCTGCTATTTTGGTAATATCCAGCGCATTAAATGCAGCTACGTTCACAGTTACGCATACTGGTGATACAGGAGCAGGTAGCCTGCGCTGGGCAATGACCCAAGCAGAGAATAATACAAATACATTCGATGTCATCGATTTCAACATACCAGGCGGTGGCGTTCAAACTATTCGTCCTTTATCACAGCTTCCAGTCTTGACTGATACCGCCGGCGTCTTTATTGATGGTCTTACACAACCTGGTGCATCACCAGGAACTAACCCACCGTCCTCTTGCACTTTGATGATCGAAGTGAATGGTATGATGGCTGGCGGTGCTCATGGATTTTGGATTTTATCGCCAAATAATACGATCCAGGGATTGGTTATTGATAGTTTTGAACAACACGGTATCCGTATACAGGGAATACCGACCGGAACATATAATAATGTTATCACCCTTAATTGGGTAGGTATGGATCCGACCGGTACGATCATAAGGGGCAATGGATGCAATATGGTAAGATTCTGGGGTGGTATTTATATAGAAGTAGCTTGGGATTCTATCGGTTTTGCATTTGATAACACCATAGACCTTAATATGTCATCAGGTAATTATGCAGAAGGGATAGGGATATCGAGTTGTCCACCGGGTGATGTCTATCAGAATCTTGTAACCGGTAATTATGTCGGTACTGATTATACAGGGACTCTGGATCGTGGGAATATACATGATGGTGTATATATTGGTGAAGGTGCACATCATAATATAATCGATGGGAATTTGATCGCCGGCAATGATTTCGAAGGTGTCTGCATTGTCGGTTATCCACCCTATGGTTGGGATTCCCATGATAATACCGTCTTGAATAACATAATCGGTCTTGATATCGCGTTAAATCCATTAGCAAATTTAATGGATGGTGTTAGCATTGGTCAGTATGGTAATGTCTATCAAGGCGGTTTTGCTACTGGTAATATCATTGACAGTAATATTATTGCACACAATTTGCATAATGGCGTTACGGTCTGGGAACACGGCAATAGTACTATAAATTGCGATCATAATTGGATAACACAAAATACTATGTATAATAATGGTCTACTCGGTATTGATCTAAACGACGATGGCGTGACACAAAATGATCCTAATGATCCAGATTCTGGATCTAATGAAGAAGTAAATTTTCCGGTCATCACCAATGCACGCTATTTTGCACCACAAACAATTGTTGACGGGACTATTGACATTGACACTGACCCAACACAGGCGATAGTCGAAGTATTTCGCGCCCATGTCGACCCGTCAGGTTATGGTGAAGGCTGGCTTTATCTAGGTGCGACCACACCAAATGCATCTGGAAACTGGACTATCACAGTCACCGGACTCAATATCGGTGACGATGTAACCGCAACGACGACTGATATGACGTCAAACACTTCTGAATTTGCTCAGAACACCGTGGTGGTTCTTGGTATTGAAGAAGGTGGATCTATGCAAATACCAGATGCTTATATGCTTGAGCAGAATTTACCGAACCCCTTCACTTCCCAAACTATAATTAACTATGCTCTACCTGAATTTACATCAGTTGATGTAAGTATCTATGATGTCGCCGGTAAAAAAATTATTACATTGATCGATGCAAGCCAGCAACCTGGTTATCATACAATTTATTGGGACGGCCAAACCGAAAATGGCACTGACATAGCTAATGGCGTATATTTTTACAGAATAGCAACTGACAATTTCAATTCGACAAAGAAGCTCATTATCGCACGCTAAAACACTAAAGCAAAGCATTGCAGGAGGCAAAAATAAACATTATGAAAGGCATGAATGATCGGGTCAGGAATTTCACGATTTGGGACATAAAGCTGGTTCAGGGTGCAGCTATGTGTGTTATGTTAATAATAGCAAAGCTTTTTCCTCAAATACTGGAGATTAGTATTTGGTGGCTTGTCGTATTGGCTATCCTCCTCAGCATAAGACCAATGTGTTTATTTTTGCATAAGTAGGAAACTTCTTTGTTTTAAGCACTATTCTTGGCGCAACTTAAGACTCTCGCTTAAGACTTCAGCGTATCCATCATTTTATCCTTTTGTTAATTGACAAAATGATAAAATGACAAAAATGGAAGCAACAGAAGCAGCAAGGCTGTAATCTGAGACACCTAATCTCCGTCCCTTCAGTTCTCTTGTTGCATTTGATTCTCAGATGGATAGAATTGAACAATGCGTATCAGGACAAACCAGAGGACTTTTCTATTTATTGTCTTCATTGTTCCTTTTTTGGCAACGCTGCTTATTTCATATTTTGTCTTTGACCAAATCCCACATATTCAAGATAGTATTGCTCAGGTCTTTCAGGCAAAGATATTTGCTTCTGGCAAGCTATACGAGACTTCTCACCCTCTCAAAGAATTTTTCGAGTACACCCATATTATCAATAACGGCAAATGGTATTCTCAATATCCGCCGGGTCATGCGCTCTTCTTAATGGTCGGTGTATTACTTGGCATGCCATGGATAATAAACCCTTTATTAGGAGCCTTTTCTGTTCTCATTATCTTTTTTCTTGGTAAAGAAATTTATGACCAGAAAACAGGTCGGCTCGCAGCGATTTTCACGGTACTCTCGCCGTTCTTTCTTTTTATGTCATCTGAATTCATGGTACACTCAAGCGCCATGTTCACAATTGCTCTGTTTGCTCTTTTCTTTGTCAAAACGGTCAAGAAAAGTAAATTGCTCTATGCCTGTATTGCCGGCATAGCTCTGGGTTTATGTACATTGATACGTCCGTACACAGCATTTGCTTTGTGCATACCGTTTCTGGTTTATGGGGTGATACTGACCTTTAAAAAGCCCAGACAATATATATCACTTTTTGTCGCCATTACGTTTTTCACTTTGATCCTTATTGCCTTCTTGCTCATCTATAACCAGATCACAAACGGAGACCCATTCAGATTTGGTTATACAGTTCTTTATGGTCCAGGTCATGGACTCGGTTTTGGCAAAGCCACCTGGGGATCCCCTCATACGTTTTCACGAGGTTTGGTTAATTTCTGGGATTCAATAAAGGCACTAAACCTTCATCTACTTGGCTGGCCATATATTTCTCTGTTGCCTGTAGTTATTCTGCTAATAAGCCGCAAAATGCGACGCTGGGATTACATTTTCTTCTTCTCGTTTTTGTCACTCGGTATTGCCTACATATTCTATTGGTATCATGACCTATGCTTTGGTCCAAGATTTCTGTATGAAGCATTACCATTTGTAATAATTCTGTCAGCGCGTGCAATATTAGTGCTACCTGAATTAGTAAAAGAAAACTTACGAATCAAGAAAACTTCTGCGAGAAGTATAAGAATTATCTCAGCATTCATTATTGCTGTGCTATTTTTATATAGTGCAGTAAATACTATGCCCAAGCTAATAAAAGGCGACGAACCTAATTTCTATTGGAAAGATCGCGGTTATGCAAATTCATATTGGGGGGTTGATGCTTATCTTTCAAGACTGTTAAAAAGTAAGAAGCTTACCAATAGCATAGTGTTCGTACAATATGATTATCCTATATTTCCATTTGACTCGCTATTCTGGTTTGGATCGGGATTCTTGAATAACTCGCCGGGCTTAAATAACGACGTCATCTATGCGAGACACCTGGGTGCGCGCGATACCCTACTAATGGATTATTATCCCGACAAAAAGTATTATCTTTATACGGGTAAGTTGAGGGCTGGTAAGCTGCTTGAGATACAGAAATTCTAACAGTATTCTTTTGTTCTTCAGTCCCTTAAGACATTGACAAAAAACATCAGCACTGTATAATTAAATAACAACAAAGGGAGGTTTTATGCAATTATTACTTGTTACATTATTATTCTCGCTTGTCTGGACGACAAAAACCCCTCTGCCACAGGTTCTTGCAGGCAGTGGCTGCGCTGTGTTTAATGATTCTATATACGTCATTGGAGGACGAGACCAAAGTTCTCGATATACGACAAACTATGTCTATGACCCATTGACTGACAATTGGTCGACCAAGACTAATATGTCTGTAGCGCGTGCCCATATTGGAGGCGCAGTAGTAAATGGCAAAATCTATGTTATCGGCGGATGGGTTGGTTCAAGTGCCAGCGATGTTGTTGAAGAATATGACCCCGCTACTGATACGTGGACTACGAAAACGCCTATGCCTACGCCAAGATATGCTTATGCAATGGCTGTTGTAACAAATAAGATATACGTAATAGGCGGCATGGATATGAACAGTAATATATTCAATACAGTCGAAGAATACGATCCCGGAACAGATATCTGGACTGCAAAAACCGCAATGCCCACAGCTCGTATGGGTCCAGCATGTGCTGTGATTAGAGATACAATCTATGTATTTGGCGGATCAACCTCTATTGGTAGTCCTACAACTATTAATCAATGCTATGACCCAGGAACGAACATCTGGACGTCAAGATTAAATATGCAAAACTCAAGATATTGCCTGGGCGGCTGGACATTTAACGGCTTCGCATATGCACTGGGTGGGTATGACTTCTCTTCGTATCACACAACTCTTGAAGTATATGATCCTGTCTTAAATTCATGGACCTATGATGTGTCTATGCAATATGCTCGACAATCTATTGCAGTTGGTTTGTTAAATGATTGTGTTTACATAGTCGGTGGCTGGAATAATGGACCTTTAAACTATCACGAAGAAGGATGGTTTGAGACAGGTATTCATGAACGGATGCATGCACATACAATTCATATTACCGCCACTCCAAACCCTTTCTCCATATCAACAAAAATCAGCATAAATCCAGGTATAGATAAGCAGTTTGATCCATTCGATATCGATATTTATGACATAAGCGGTCGCTTGGTACGAAATATCGCTGCACCAATAACAACTGCTCAGACTACGGTTGAATGGGATGGTAAAAACAATAATGGTAATGATTTACCGAGTGGTACTTATATGTTTCTAGTCAGAAGTCAAGGGGTTAAACAAATACACAAATTGCTCTTAGTACGATAATTACGGCAGGTATACCAAGTGTTCACCTGTTCATTGAAGGCTGGACTTATTTGAGTTTAATAACTTTCCAGGATAATTTACCATCTATTTCGATAAAGTAGATACCCGGATTTAATTTGTTGGAACTGATAATTCTACCCGAAATGGCGAATATCCTACATTTTTTCCCATCTGGCAGAACCAAAGGACCGTTGATAATTAGTGTTCTAAAAAAATCTTTTTCGAACGAGGCGGTTTTGTTTTCGACTATCCCGGGGAAAGATGGATATTTTAATCTCAATGCCGGGTCGCCAAGGGTTGTATAGATAACAGCTGGACCGTACATTGATTGGGTTGGGAAATACTGCTGGATTATTTCACACCGCGCTGAATAGACTATATTACCGAATATGCGATTCCCATCATTGTATATTTTATCGAGCATACTATTGATAAGAGCATAGAGACCGTTCATAGTGCCGCAGGGATTAGGTGCAGTCAGGGCGATCGCACCACCGTTTGGATATTCTAAAAGTTGTTCAGCGAGACACTCCGAACTGGAGTTGTCGAAATATCCGTCGGTTCAGCCCTTACAAAATGCGTACGGATAAACCTGGTTAGTAAGACTGGCAATATCCGTATAATGAAAAAGCGTATAATTGCCGGCCCAGGCAGGAGGTTGTGTGCCGTGGCAAACCGGCAGGATCATTACAATACCCTGATTAATAGCATCGACATGCCTTTGCCTGAGACTCGGGTTATTGCCTTGTGAATCATAGATCTTAATCACTGAATCACCTGCTGGCACTAAAAAATTATCGGTATATCCTTCAGCATAAGATTCAAAGTCTGATGACGAATTAACGAGCACGGTTGTCTGCCAGATCCCTGCAGTATCGATGGTTTCATAATTTACTATTTTATTGACGACGCCCTGGGTCATTGCAAGACTGTTTACCGGTAGTCTTGCCAAGATCATATCTGGGATCGAATCATTACCTTCTAATGTAACATACCAATTATCGCAAGCATGTTGTGTAAGGCCACCCCAGTAGAAATAGCTGAATTTTGGAAAAAGCGGTGAAGGAATAAAATCATTAGCACCGCCGCCCCGCTCTGCATCACCAACAAGTAAAATATAGGTTGGTCTTGGATTCCAGTAAAGATAGACGCGCTCCATACAATTTCTAATCGACTGCGGCAAACTTGTATCCGGAAAGGTTGAATATATCAGGTCAACCTCAACCATCTTGACGTTAAGACCCAAGCTATCACGGAGTTGACACAATGGATACAAACCACTTGTGAAATCTGAATGCGTAACAATCAGATAATCCGCACCATTATCGAGCAGCGAATCGGGATCAGTAATGATGTACTGACCCTGTAGTAATATTACCGCTGTAAAAATTATTAAGATAACTTTGTTCATGTTTTCTCAAGCGGGTGATTTTACTACTTATATTCAATAAAGTCAAGATAGCATATATTCTTTGATATTACCAAGCAGAAATGTTAATAGTTATTACTGAGCGGAAATGTTAATCTTTTGCAGTTGCGGTAATCTCTTTTAAAAAGGAGGATATTGCAGTATCACAAAAAAGGTTATACTTCTAAAATAAATGTTATCTTACAATTATCTTACCGGTTTTCTTGTAAACTTCACCCTTAAATAGATAAAAATAAACTCCAGGATTGACTGCGGAACCAGAATTATCCTGACCATCCCACATAATTTTTTCTCTATTCCCCGTTGCTGTTCCCTTTAAAATTCTGATATGCCTGCCTGCAATATCAAATATCTCAACACTATATTGCTCCATTGGTGCTAACGTAAAGGTAAACTCAGTACCACTAACGCATGGATTGGGCTTTGGATATATATCGTGTTCTATAATTTCTTGAGATTTTTCTTCGTTTATACCAATAAGTTCCATAACCCGTATCATGCCGCCTTGCCATATTTCTTTCGTTGAATCAGCATATGTCGAGTCATTTTGTATCCAGGCAAATATATCGCATTGATATTCATCCCAACCGCCAGATATTGTGAAGGATTCACTGACTATTACAGAATCACCATCCTGGATCGTAACTACTGAACCACTATCGTCTGGTAAATAGTCACGGGCAACATGGTTGTGAATGGAATCATTATTCGGCGCCACATAGAATATACTATCTTCTGTAACAACCATTATCACTCTGCCAACAATAGATGCTGTGGAATCATTACGGAATTGAACATTTATTGTACCTGTTCCATCTCTTGAGCTATAATCACCCCACATTTTGACAGTTACCGGGGCAGGAATAGCCATGCGAGTAGTTATTTTATCCCTCCATAATGCATGATTAATCATGCCGTGTCGATCTCCATCATAATACAACCAGCCATAGATATATGGCGGATGATAATATCTTACGCGTGAGTATGCTTCAGCACTGTATAGCGGGAATGAATCAATGACATGTAATTCAATTGCCGCAACCCTACCTGGATAGTCTATTGCGATCTGTGCCAGTTCACGACTGGAAAAAGTACACGAACCTCATGTCTCTCCATATGATTCTTCGCAGACGACAACTCGTTCTGCAGCATGGAGATCATAAGTGATACTCAACCCAATGAAAAGACTTAAGCCTAATATGATACCCAGGTTCATAATACCTCCTTCTTATCGTAGTACGTGACTATCTATTTTAAGCATAAATAGTTTCGTGAAAATGTCAATGGTGAATAGGCTAGAAAAAACTATTCTCTTGAATGAAACGCCGTATCCCTGGCAATAAGGTCTTCAATAGTTTTCCACAGAGCATCGACATCTTGGCTCATAATAACGAGATTATGTTTTTCACCATGAAGGTCGACTGCCTTATCTTTAAGGACCTTATCCCTTCGAAAACCAAGAGACTCACATGTTTTTATTAAATGATCCTGGTCTTCGACTACTTCAGCGATCAGTTTGTTCATTTTCATGCTCAGGGCAAGATAATAGATTTCTTTTGCCAGCCGAGTTCCTAGGCCGCGACGACGAAAATCCTTATCTATTACAATACGGATTTCTCCAATAGCTGATGGTTCCTCGGTTGTAAGCCGGTGCAATGTTGCATCCCCAATAATTCGATCATCTATGTCTGCCAATATTGGAATGACGTGTTCGTAATTCAATTTTTCAGCCCATGATCTTATGACCTTAGGGTCTGTAACATCATGCTTTAAAAATAAGCGATCCTTTTCATCGAGTCTTACGAAGAATGCATGTAGCTTCTTTTCATCTTCCTTAACCATAGGACGCAGTATTATTTTCTCACCAGTTTTTAAACTTATCTCTTTTGGAAAGTCTTCCAACATTTTATATTTACCTCAGTATAGTACACCTCTTAATCAAGACTTGATTACCAGCATTGAGTCGATACAGATAAATCCCATTTGGTAAAGCTCGAGCATTGAAATTTACTTTATACTCTCCCGGCTCCAATTTGTTATCGACGAGGGTAGCTACGTCCTGGCCAATAATATTATACACCTTTAAAGTAACGTGTTCAGAATAGGGAATACTAAATCGGATTTCAGTATTCTGACTGAAGGGATTAGGTTTATTCTGAGCCAGAGTTAATCGTGCAGGATCCTCAATTAGGCTCTTGTCTTCTATTATCCCTGTACCGCCGGTTGTGGTGTGCATAATACTGCCCAGATTTCCTACTGCCCAACCAGTATCAGTATCAGTGAAATTAACACTCCTTAAGGAGGTAGCTGCACCAGTGTATTGAGTAGTCCATGAATTCCCACCATCAGTAGTATGTAGAATAATACCATTATCATTGTCACCACCTGATATCCAACCATTATTTGCATTTGCAAAATATACCTTACCAAATCCATATGTTGTATCTGCGCTCTGGGCGACCCAGGTATCTCCTCCATTAGTAGTATATAATACAGTACCTCGGATGCCTACTGCCCAAGCAGTATTAGCATCTAACAGAAAAACACCCCATAAGTGTCGCACTGTACCAGAAGTCTTTTGACCCCAGTTGCTCCCACCATCAGTCGTCCAGAAGATAACGCCATGCTCTCCTACAGCACAACCAATATTTGAATCTAGCAAATGTATATCGTGGAGCGGTAAAGAATCATATTGATACAATTGAGTGCTCCAGTTGTATCCACCATCGATTGTATAGTGTATTGTACGTATCGGGTCTATATTAAAACCTGGTTCCCTGCCACCAGCGATCCATCCGATATTAGCGTCTATAAAAAAGACACTCCAGAGACTATAGGCATTAGTAGCAGGTATAGTGTCCCAGTTGGTTCCACCATCTGTGGTGTGACGGATTCTGCCGCTACCTCCAACAGTAGCGCCAACTGCATGACCGGTCTGACCATCTGTAAAATATACACTGTAGTAATTGACCGAAGGAGGTGGGTCCTGGTCAAACCAGTTGGTTCCGCCATCCGTGGTATGTAATATCGTATTCGATATGCCGACAGCCCATCCCAGGTTTGGATTCGTAAAGTAGACATCCATAAGAAGTGAGTTTGTCTCAGATGTCTGGGCATACCAGGCCTGGCCATACAGAATAGCCGATGCTATGCATAGCATTAATATAATGTAACTTTTTCTAAGTATAATTATCTCCTTCTAATGAAATTATGAATTCTCCTATATATTTAGACATATTAACCCTTTTAATGGTTTAGAATTCAGCACCAAATTATATAATGCTCTAACCTCACTCGGCACTGGGACAATTACTATATAACCGATTAAATTGTACTTATTCTCTGTGATCTGTCAAGATACAAGGTTTATTATATTCCTTGGCAATACCAAATTCAATCATATTTACTTGACATGATATAAGCTATGTCTATAATAAAAAATAATAACCACAGGAAAGGAGGAAATGTTATGGATTACCAAGGTAAATTTGTTGTTGCATTGATTTTGCTTTCGTTTGTATTCATCGGTAGCGTTCACGCTCAGGTAGAAGAAATCCCTGGTGCTGCGCAAGAAGACATGGAAGAAGCAGTCCCTGCTGAGCCGCCTGCTGCCCCACCGGCAAAGAAATCAGCTGATGTATATATATCAGCACCCCAAGAAGTCGATAACGCAGTTATGTTATATCAAGAACTTAAAGCAAATGGTTATGTTATTCTTGAAGGCATCTATTTTGACAAAGGAAAAGCCGACTTGGAAATGGAATCAGACACTTGTTTAAACGTCATTGCGCAAATGTTAACAGATCATCCTAAAATGAAACTATATATAGTAAGTCATACGGATAATACCGGTCATATGATTAACAAAATGAACCTTTCCCAAGAACGGGCAGCCGCACTGATGACCTCGCTCACCGATAGATTTAATATTGATATGGATCGTCTATTTGCCAGTGGTGTCGGACCATTATGCCCGCTCGCCACGAATGAAACTGAGAAAGGTCGCGCTCAAAACGAACGCATACAGCTCGTTCTTCAATAATACGAGTATTATTAAATCTTAGTACTATTTAATCTTAATCAACTTTTTAGTTAAAGATTGACCGCCTTTTCGCACATTCACAAAGTAAATTCCTGATGGTCCGAGCTGCTCAACTGCTCGACCGTCTGCAGTGTATATTGTAACTTCAGCATCATATGGAGTAAAATGTATCGTTGAAAGATTTGAGCAGGGATTCGGGAAAGATAGTGTAAGCCCTGATGGGTTAGGCAATATCACAATTTGCTGTTCACGTACGCCAATATCATTTGGTCTTTTGGAAAAGAAGACATCGGGATTCATTGATCCATTTCTACAGTCACACCAACATGCATATACATAATTATTATCGACCGCGCACGCGGTATAGTCGCCAATGAAAGTAGAAGTCGATGTAACGGTATCTGATAATCGTTCGTTTGCACTCCATGTTAATCCGAAATCAGTAGAATATGCATAGTACTGAGCAATATCTGTAGTGCTTCCTTCTCTTGTATCATGCCAAGAAGCGTGTATTACGTCATTATTACCAATTGCCATAAATGGATAAAACTGTAATCCAGTTTGGACATCGTTCACACGTACCGGTGTCATCCATGTTGTACCGTTATCAGTTGAACGGGAAAAAGAAATATCGATTTGACCAGCACCGTGCCGGGAATCAGAGAATATGACATAGAGAATGGATCTATCCTGACTTGTTTTATAGCACGGAATATTATTAATACGATATGGTGTGCCTGGCGGGCTCCATGGACACGTAATTATCGTTTGCATACCTGCCCAAGTTTGTCCCATATCAGTAGATTTATTAAGTCTGAGATCTTGATATCCCCAGCCGACAAACACGGTTGAATCGGTGCCGCGAAAAGCCATCGTTCCATTACCACCAGAACCGACTTGGATACTAGGTCCCCAGGTTTGCCCATAGTCAGTAGAACGTTTAAACATCAAGCCACCAGTACCGAAAAACTCATACCAGGTTAGAAATACATTATTACCATCAATCGTTGCCCATGGTTTATCATCTAGTGTATTTGGTGTGCCAGGTGTTAAACAAACTGACGAACCCCATGTTTGTCCCCAGTCAGTTGATTTAGTAAGGTATATATCGCCAACAAAGCTGGAACCATCATACGATAACCAAATATAGTAGATATCACCGAATTCATCAACCGCAAGAACCGGGTCGGCATCTGAAGGATAGGTCGGTTCAATCATAAGGGTTTCCTGCCAGGTTTGACCACCATCTGTTGAGGCCGCAAAGCCAACATGATATAG
>JAUWLY010000101.1 GCA_030613445.1 Candidatus Stahliibacteriota bacterium
CATCTACCTATAAACGAAATAGATTTTTTCTCACTGAAGACTTAAAAAATCTTATACTATCTTCTATTCTGCACTATTTCTCGAAATACTCATGGCATATTAAGGCATATGTGATTTTAACAAATCATTATCATTTACTGGCGCTTGCCCCAGAAAACAATACGTCCTTATCAATAATAATAAACAACATACATAGATATACCGCTCATAAAATCAATCAAATAAATAAAAAATCAGGAGTGAAAGTATGGTGGAATTACTGGGATACTTGTCTAACTTATGAAAATTCGTATTATGCGCGATTAAATTACATTCATTTTAACCCTGTAAAACATGGGTATATAGATAATCCAAAAGAATGGAAATTCAGTAGTTATAACGAATTCTGTGAATTAGATTATACTGAAGTGAAAAGGGTCGAAAGAGAATTCCCGTTTGATAGGGTAAAGGTGTATGATGATTTTTAAAAAAAATAAGAAAAAACCCAGAAAAGACGCAACGAGAGACTCGTCGCAATCCACACCAAAAAAAAACGCAACGAGAGAAACATTACAGTTCAAAATTATCATTCGTAAAAAGCGTAATGGTAAAAAATTAAACGAACAAGAAATAAAATACCTGATTTCTGAGTATGCGAAATTCAATATCCCAGATTATCAATTAGCTGCATTCTTAATGGCGGTATATTTCCAGGGCATGGATATTAACGAAACCACTGATTTAATGCAAGCCATGATGTGTTCAGGCAAAGTATTGAACCTTTCAAATATCAGGAAACCAAAGATCGATAAGCATTCAACTGGTGGAGTAGGTGATAAAGTATCGTTAATTCTAGCCCCATTGATGGCCTCCTGTGGTATCTGTGTGCCGATGATCTCGGGTCGTGGTTTAGGACATACAGGTGGAACGCTTGATAAATTAGAATCAATCCCCGGGTTTCGTACTAACCTGAATCTTAAATCTTTTATACTTCAGTTAAAAAGACTCGGTGTTGCCATGATCGGGCAGACCGGAGAAATCGCTCCGGTCGATAAAAAAATATATGCCTTGCGCGATGTAACCGCAACGGTTGCTTCCATACCACTTATCGCCGCAAGTATTCTGTCAAAAAAATTAGCCGAAGACCTTGATGGACTCGTTCTTGATATAAAGTTTGGCAGTGGTGCATTCATGACCGATTATAAAAAAACCAAGAAGCTTGCGCGTACAATGATCCGGATCAGCGAGCGAGCAGGAGTAAAGGTCACCGTGGTGATAACTGATATGAATAATCCTTTGGGAAAATATATTGGCAATTCTCTGGAAGTCATGGAGGCGATCGAATCATTAAAGGGCAGGGGTTCAAAAGACCTAATGGAAGTAACCTTTGCACTCGGTAAAGAAATGCTTAAAATGGCTAAGATAAAAGGCGGGATACAGCTACTCAAGAAAAAGATCTCGAGTAATGCAGCATTAGATATTTTCAAACAGATTGTTTGCGCGCAAGACGGCGATGCTCTAATCTTCAATGATTACACGCGTCTGCCTGTTGCCAGGCATACATATCGGGTTCTGGCAACAAAATCCGGTTATGTCCACAGTATAGACAATTTTCAGGTCGGCATGCTATTAGTAAAATTGGGCGGCGGGAGAATGCAAATGGAAGATAGAATTGATCCATCATGTGGTTTCCAAATTTACAAAAAAATTGGCGATCGAGTAAAACCAGGTAATTGTCTTGTGAAAATTTATTGTGACAATCCATCAAAAGCCAGGTTGGTACAGAGGGAAATGCGAAATGTGTATGTGATTCGGAGAAAACCACAATCGAGAAAAAAATTGATTCGGGAGACAATAAGATCATAATCATTTTTCCTCATTTCATAGATATTTATAGTATTACACTCTTGACAATATTTTTAAATTACCTATACTTAAGTATCTGGTAAATTATGGCACGAGAATTGAAAGGGGAAGATATGAAAAAGACAATTTTCATCGTTTTACTTCTAGGGTTCTGGTTTTTCGCCCATGCAGATTGGGAAGCAATCGGTCCGTTTGGCGGTCGACTACGCACAATGGCAATTGCTCCATCAAATGAGAATATAATTTATACGGCAACTAATTCAGGACCTTCGCTAATTTTTAAATCCACTGACAATGGTGCGTCGTGGAGTAAAGTCAATGCGATCCCTTACTATGTATATTCAATGGCTGTAGATCCAACAAATCCTGATATTGTCTATGCTGGTACATACCTCAGTGTTTATAAATCTATTAATGGTGGCCAAAACTGGACCAGCTATTCAGTCTCTGATGCTTATATCGTAGGTGTCGCTGTACATCCTTCTTCGCCTTCGACGATTTTTGCTGCCGGTAACATAAGTATTGGGGTAACGACTACAATGGGGTTTTTCAAAAGCACCAATGCCGGGGTCACCTGGAGTAGTGATACCCTTGATACGCTCAAAGGCACTAGTAACTGTCTGAAACTCGATCCCTCAAATCCAAATACAGTTTATGTTTGCGGCAGCGTTATCGACAGTAATCTCACGAACCCGCGGATCTATCGGTCTACTAATGGCGGAACAAGCTTTTCAAACATTTCTTCTAATATTCCAACTGGCAATAATATCAATGCTGTAGATGTTCATCCAACTAGTTCAAATACATTATTTACAGGTTCTTTTTACGGTAATGGCATCTATCGTACGACCAATGCAGGTGGTTCATGGTCTTTAGTCTGGTCGGGTACTGGTATTTCAACTATTTCCTGTGCACCAACAACTTCCAATATCGTATATGCAGGAAAGGATACGGTAATCTATAAAAGCACAAATTCAGGAACCACATGGTTTCAGACTGGATCAGGTTATGGTGGTCTATATAAACTCACGCGAAAGATCATTGCCAGTCCCAGTTCGAGTTCAGTCGTTTATACAACTGATGCGCTTGGTTTTTTTAAAACAACTAATGCTGGAACCACCTGGTTTGAATCAAACTATGGCTTGAACATGGGAGTAATCCCTTCCTTTTCTATTGCACCCTCTTTACATTCAACGATATATGCAGAATATGGTGGTGTTGGAGTTTATAAAACAACCGACAGCGGGACAACCTGGACTCTATTACCATCATTTCTGAGCTGCGGCGATATATGCGCATTTGCCATTCATAATTCAGACCCGAATACTGTCTTGGCGCTTGAGGGAACTGGCTGAGGCTTAGCTGAGCTCTACAAGAGCACAGACGGCGGGTCTGTCTGGAATCAGATTGATAGTTACTATTCTGATGGCGGAGCATTAGCCAATGATCCAAATAATACTGATGTCTTTTGGAGCGGTGGTCATAATACCTTCGCCATGTTTACCTCAAAAACTACTGATGGTGGTTTGAACTGGACAAGATATTATTTATCTCCGGTCGGTTACACATATGCCATTGCGGTTGATCCTTCCAATTCAGATATCGTCTATGCAGGAGGAAATCCGGGGCTTTTCAAAACTACTGATAGCGGTGCGGATTGGAATGATATTTCTTCCGGGCTCACCGGTTATGTCTACGCCATTGCGATCAATCCGAATAATACCAGTATTGTCTTTGCAGGAACGCCAAATGGCGTATTCAAATCTACTAATAGTGGTGTTGAGTGGACAAATATCGGTTGCACTGGTGTCAATGCATTACTTATTGATCCGAATGGAGCTGATACAATATACGCTGGTACTGATAATGGTGTGTTCAAGAGTATTACCGGCGGTGGTAACTGGACAGCAGTAAATCAGGGGTTTGAGGATTCAACTGTACTATGTTTAGGCATAGACCCGAATAATTATCTTTTTGCCGGCACCGACGGTACAGGTATTTATAGATGGTCATTAAATGTCAGTATCGCTGAACAGAACAGTGACATTAACAGACAAATTGCTCTGTCGATAAGGCCAAACCCTTCAACCGGACGAGTCAGATTAGAGTATAATCTTTTGCAAGAAGCAATGATCAAACTTTCTGTTTTCGATGTTCAGGGACGCCTCGTTAAAAAACTGACTGCTCAGGTGCAGAAAAGCGGGATGCACACTCTATACTGGGATGGACTGAATGAAAATGGTGAAGCTGTAGCGTCTGGAGTCTATCTATACAGACTCTGTATTGATGATGCTGAGCATATACACAAGTTCGTACTGTTGAAATAACTACAGACTGAGCTGTATCTTATTAATCCCAGCGGATAATCCCGAGCTGTTCAGCTTTTCCGAACTTCATTAAGTATGCATCAGACCGCTTATCTGACACGCTTTCTATACCAACACAGTAACCTCTGAATGCGGTTGGTCTACATATTGTCCCGATCTTTGAGTATCGTGTAAACCAGGAAATGAGTCCTTTTGTACTGTGTTTCAGCACCAATACATCATCGCCTACATAACCGGTTATGTAGAAATTCTTGACGTCGTGCTGTGTTGGAGAATAAATAATTCTGGGACCGTGCAGACAGGGTTTTGCTGATTCGTTTTTTCTCCCTTTGAACGTCCTTGTCCATATGTCATTACCGAATTGATCATACTTAACAATAAGCACTTCTTTCATACTATTTTCGTTCTCACTGCTGCCTATAACATAAACATACAATGACCCCGCGTATGAATCTTCCACAATCAAGGCATTGGCTACATCATCCTGATGTGCTGGTCCATCAAAGCATTTCTCAAATAGCAGGCTGTCGTTTTTGTCATAGACTACAGTTACGTAGTCCTTGCCAGTTTTATTGTTGTGGGTTGTACCCAGAAGATAAACATTACCGTGTTCATCGATTTGTGCATCTGCTAATGAAATCTCCTGCATAGAAGTTTCGCACTTTGTCAGCTTCACAAGTTTTCCAAAGCTATCATATTTCATGAAAAAGAAATCTTTGTTATGTCTCAGATGACCGGCAACCAGAAATTGATCATTCTTGCTAAGGCTAAACTTTAAGGTATCAAAGACAAGAATAAGGTTATGATATTTGTTCAGCCAAGCCTGTTCTCCTGAAGGTCGATATTTGGCAATGAAGATATTCATAGAATCTGCGGAATTAGTTGTCCAGCCCGCTACATAGAGGTTATTCAAGTGGTCGTTCAGCAATACACTCGTTATCTCACCCCGGGATTCTTCAATAACCTTATCCCATTGCATATTACCGAGGCTATCATATTGTATCAGGACTACGGCGTTGATACCTTTTAAGTCAGTGGTTTGTGCAAGGACATAAATCTCGTGTTTAACCTCGACAATTTCACCTGTGATAGCACAGATGGCACTCCCTTTTGAAGATTTCAAGCCTTGCGATTCATAGACTGTGTGCCAGAGGAGTTCACCATCAGCATCATAATTCGCCGTAATGCAGACTGGTTCTTTCTCATCTGTCCAAAATGCCCCAGTAACAACATGAGAATGTGGCATTGAAAAAGGAACTCCTTTAACTCAGGGGTCGTGGTTGTGTAGACTAGCATATGTCCTTGAGGAAGAAATCCCATTGATTTGATAATTACCTGGACCTGCTGGTTCGAATTTCACTTCCCATTTGGTCTCCATTTCACTACAATTCACGACCAAAATTATTGATAGGACTATATATACAATGTTCTTCATACTGATATTATAGTAGCAGATAGTTAAGTGTCAAGGTATTAAGCTGAGGTTTACGTACATTTCATGTTCTCGGTAATAATTTAAGAGATACAACCCCTTTTTTCTCTTTTATCCTTCGAGTAAGTCCCGTAAGGGACGCATCGAGAAGTACCTTAATCTATGTTCTCGACAGGGCTCGAACAGTAACATTTGTGCTCGAACAGTAATAATCGTAATGAATTTCAAAGAAGTGGGTAAACCTCAGATTAAGCATTTGTCCTATTTGTCTATGTGAATACAGAAATTACCTCTTGACATGAATCTCGTTTATGCTATACTTAAGTATACAGAAAGCATTGTTATGGAACTAAGTACCTGTTCTTAGATCGACGACTGTTTACGCGGGTCTGAGAACCTGGAATAAAAAAGTAATCGGTTATCTTGTGAGGGGTACTGCGCTTATAAAAAGAAAGATACAACAATCAATGAATGAGAGGGAGAATCAATGAAGAAAATACTCTTACTAAGTCTTGTTATTGGGTTTTGCTCTTTGTCCTTTGGGATATGGGAGTCTATTGGACCTTATGGCGGTTATTTACGGAAAATGGCTGTTGCGCCCTCAAACCAGGATATTATATATGCATCAGCGAATGGCAACCCTTCGCCAATTGTTAAATCTACAGATGGCGGTGCTTCCTGGAACAGGACAACATCGGTCAATTCATATATATATTCTATGGCCGTCGATCCAACAAATCCTGATATCGTATATGCAGGCGGTTATATGCAAGTCTATAAATCCTCTAATGGTGGAACTTCATGGATAAGCTATTCGGTTTCCAACTATTATATTTATGGTCTTGCTGTACATCCAACATCACCTTTAACTGTTTATGCGGCTGGCAGAGTCTATACTGGAAGTGTTTATGTAATGGGGTTTTTCAAGAGTACGAATGGTGGCTCTTCATGGACGAATACCTATCTCAGTGATTCTAATGGGGTTGCTTATAGTATGACATTAGACCCATCTAATCCTGACAATATATATGTCGGCGGGTACTATTATGCAAATTCCACATTCCACCCTTCTGTCTACAAATCAACTAATGCAGGAACGAATTTTACTGAAGCCTCAACTGGAATAGCATCTTCTAGTTATTATGTTTATGCACTGGCAGTCCATCCAACAACATCAAATACGATCTATGCCGGGACATACTATGGCGGCATATACCGGACAACGAATGGCGGCTCATCGTGGTCATTAGCATCACCTGCAAGCTATCGGTATCTCTATGACATGTCGACGACAATAGTCAGACCTAATCATGTCTATGTCAGCGCAGATACATGTATATATAGAAGTACGAATTCCGGTTCTACATGGTCAACACTCAATTCAGGGCTCAATGGAAAATATAATTATAGCATACATGCCCGTAGTGATCTTGTGTCTCAGGTATATACGTGTAATAACTCAGGATTTTATGTTTCCACTAATGCTGGAGCAAGCTGGTCTGCTTCTAATAATGGTATGACCATAAACGGCATTACTGGTTTTTCGAGTCCGCATACTAATCCAGCAACTATCTACACATCTTTTGAAGATGTGGGAGTCTTCAAAACCGCAGATAATGGATCAGACTGGACCATGCTGCCGACACCTTTAAGCTGTGGCGATATCTGCGCTTTTGCATTCAACAATACGAATCCAAATACTGTCTACGCCTTAGAGGGCTTAGGCTGAGGCAATGCCGAGCTCTTCAGGAGCACAAACGGCGGGTCCGTTTGGACACAGATTGAGAGTTATTACACGGACGGCGGAGATTTGGTCGCTGATCCCAATAATAACTCAGTATTTTGGAGTTGCGGGAGACATTATAATGATAGCCTATATGTAATGGAGGCCTCGAAAAGCATAAATAACTGCTCATCATGGACGCGATATGAACTCACCACGACAGCTGGATTTGCCTATACTTTAGAAATTGACCCGGACAACTCGAATATTGTGTATGTTGGCGGTAATGGTGGTCTATATAAGACCACTAATGCTGGAACTTCATGGTCAAGCGCATCAACGGGTATCTCAGGTTATGTATACGATATTGCGATCAATCCGGACAATACCAGTGTATTGTACGCTGGTACAGCCAATGGTGTTTATAAAACAACGAATAGCGGGACGAGCTGGTCATATACTGGTTGCTCCAGTGCGAATGCTGCGCTCATTGATCCTATGGATCCAAGCATTGTCTATGCCGGCACAAATACCGGTGTATATAAGACCACCTCATCTGGTAGTTCCTGGACCATAATGAATAGCGGTCTTGAAGACACCTATATTACTAGTTTGGGGATCAACCCAAACACCTATCTTTTTGCAGGCACAGAAACTGCGGGGATGTATCGTTGGGACCTCAATATCGGTGTTGATGAATACGAAACCGAACAACTGTCCCATAAAATCTCCGTTTCACCTAATCCCACTACAGGCAAAACCATTTTTGCCTATCAATTGTCTCGAGCGACGCTCGTTAATCTTTGTGTTTATGATATTCAAGGACGCCTGGTCAAAGTACTCGTGAATGACGCACAGAATGCAGGGTCATACAATGCAGTTTGGCTCGGGCTTGATAATAGTGATAATGATGTCGCGGCAGGTATTTACTTGTGCAGATTCTCGACTGATTATGGTACACATATTGAAAAATTGGTCTTCTTAAGATAATCCATCAGAATAGAAAAAGCCCCGCATTCAATATATAAATGCGGGGCTTTATTTTTATTCAGCCCATTCTTTTAGGGCTTCCTTAATCTTCTCTTCAATTTTAATCGCTATTTCTTGCCATTCTTTATCTTTTTTATCTTTTTCAGCTTCGTCTAACCATGATTTTATACCATTTCGGACTCTTTCTTCAATGCGGTCGCCAAACTTATCCCAATCTCTCTTTTTCAAACGGTATTTTCTTCGGGTTTGTCTAAACATACCGCCAAGAGAGATCATCAAGCCTATTAGATAACCCAAATTATACGACCAGCCAGTATTACTCACCTCGTAGATACCCACTTCACGAGTGAATAAACTTATTATAAAGGTTATCACAACGATCAAACCGTGCCATATACCAGCCCAGAACCCTGCATCATGACCCGGGTTGATCTCCTGATCCCATCGTTCGTTACCTGGAGCACAGCTCAGAATTACCAAGGTTATAATTAATGCCATGCCTAATAATAAATATTTCTTTTTTGCGAACATACATCCTCCTTGTTACAATACTTTTAAAGTATATGGAAGCCAAGATAACAGTCAATATACAAAACCTATATAATCGATTGTCTTAACAATGTACCCGGGAAGACTATGATTGACTTTTTCAATTTTTAAAGTACTATAATATCTATATATTAATTGAAAAAGCAATTATCCTACACTGAGTAATCCTTA
>JAUWLY010000102.1 GCA_030613445.1 Candidatus Stahliibacteriota bacterium
ACATGATGATACTTGTCACGTTTATCCGGGTACTTGGCACCCAGGAAACGCAACACTTTACTGACAACTCCCTTATTTGAATAATACCAGTGAATCCCCGCTGCCACTGCGGCGATAATCAAAACAACGAAAGTGTCAAAGCCAAACAACTTGAATGAAGAACCGGCACCGTAGAGAGTTCGCTTGATGTCTATAAAGAATTTAATTAGCGACCACAATACAAAAACTGGACAGAAATAAAGTAGAATAAGAACCGCAAACAGTACGTAGATACGCCAGGTCTTCTCTTTTTCTATATCCCAGAAAGTCTTAAAATTGCGAGTTAGCATATCTAAAAATAATCAACTCAGGATTAATGTCAATCCCCGTTTTTTACTTCCTTTCCAAATACGCTTTTGTAAATATTTTTGCTGGAATTTCGCTATCGAGTTCAATATCTTCTAAGATTAATTCGGTAAAGGTATCCTTACGAAGTTTATTTAAAACTATGAGTTTTGTAGGATAATTTTTCGCTTCTATTTTCCTATATTCAGTAATACTAACCTCTTTCATGAGTTTTCCACTCTTGGCATAGAGTTCAGATCTAACTGGTATATAAGTATTCTTGTCAACCCACATCTTCCTATAAAAGTAACTAACCTCAGGCACCTTTGCAGTCAATTCTAACTTGTAGCATTCCTTATTGTCAATTGTATCAATACCAATAAATTCAATATCATAGAGATCCTGCAATTTTTTATTTTCTGTAACATCATCATATGAAAAATCACTGCCCATCATACTCTGCCTGAGCATATGACCGGCAATCTTTGTTGATCTCTCTACTGCATGGATATACATCCACATCTCATCGCCAATCTTCAAGAATCGAGTCCCCCTATCACGGGCAGGTGAAACAAATTCCATATAGGAATATTCCTTTCCTCTGGTGTAACCAATAAATTCCTTTTCTCTTATTTTTCCACCAAGACTAATCAACATCTTAGCTCTATAACTCACTGTACTTACTACAGTGTTTCTATCCACTTGTGCAATGATCTCCAAGCCGCTCTGGGCAAAGAGCAAAGAGCATAGCGCATAGGATAATAATATCAATTTACTCATTGGAATTTGGTTCTTGGAGCTTGGAATTTGGTGCTTGGAGTTTGGAATCTGTGTTTTCATACACTCTTCAATGCCTTTGCAGGTTCTAATTTTATTATCTTTGTTATTGGTAAAAACGCAACGATGACTGTAGCTAATAGACCAAATAAAAATCCAGTTATTATGATCATTGGTGTTGGCGAAAAATAAATAATCGGACCAAACGGCATATCAGCTGAAGTTGATGAAGACATCATACTCAAATCAACTCCTTGATACTTGAGCCAATAACTCAGAAAACCGCCAATAACTGTTCCCAGAAAACTGCCTACAAAACCGATAATACCTGCTTCAAGAGTCAGCAATCCGACGACCGAAAGATTATTCAAACCCATTGCCTTCATCATACCTATCTCCTTTGTCCTTTCAAAAACGACCATAATCATGGTGTTGGCTATTGTCGAACAGGCAACGATTAAAATAACGGCATAAAAAATTGAGTATACAAAGCTAAAGGTATTGATATATTTGAGTATAGGATTATATTGAAAAGGAACAACAGAATAGTCGCCATGCGATCCTATTTCACTGGCAATATTTATCGCTTTATTAGGATCCTTTACTATAATAACAAGTTCAGTAGCACGGCCCTCAAGATCGAGTAATTTCTGACCAACATTGAAAGGGATGTAAAACACACTTCTATCTATTCCACCTATACCGATTGAGAATATTCCTTTAACAAGAAGATTTATACCTGTTGGTGAGTCGTACGCGGTTCTTGTTATTATGGTCAATGTATCACCTACGCCTAAATCAAGACGTCTTGCCAATTCATTACCGATTATCACGCCATTGCTTGATGCATCAAGGTAAGAACCTCCAATTATTCTTTTATCCAATCCCGATATATTTGTTTCCTTGTCAGGATCAATAGCATATCCCAGTGCAGGTATGTTCAACTCTTCTTCACCTAATAAAACACCGAATTTGATCCTTGGTGAAATCATTAGAATTTCTTCATGATCTAATTCGTCATATAATTCCGGTGTCAAATCTAAAGCCTCTGATAAAGGAATCATTCGTTCGCGTCTTTCATACTCCTTTGTTGTAATTCTTATGTGTCCGGATATCAATCTAACAATATTTTCACTTATATTCTCGATCACACCACGCATATAACTCTGGGCAAATATTATCACGGTGATGGCAAGTGCTACACTAATACCCGAGATAATGCTACGTCGTGTGTTACGGAAAAAATTTCTGTATGCAAGTTTTAATAAATACATTATACATGCCTCAAGGCTTCTACCGGCTCAAGTTTAGTTGCTTTTCTTACAGGCCAGAGTGTTACAATAACAGATACTACAACACCAAAAATAAACACACCGAGAACTATCATGTAATTAATTTCTCCTTTAATAATAAATTTTACCGGATACATCATATCAAGATCTTTTAACATATGGCTCAGGTCTAAACCAAAATACACAAGATGAAATGATGCAAGTAAACCCAGAAAACAACCAAAAAGACTGCCAAATATACCAATAAAGCCTCCTTCATAAATAAACATCTTCATAATATTAGAATTACCAAATCCCATTGCCTTTAACATTCCTATTTCTGGAATACGTTCCATGACTGCCATTAGCATTGTATTTATTATGCCTACTGCTGCAATAATCACCACGACAAGTGCGAATATGAATTGACCTGATCTTTTCATCCCTGAAATTTCAAAAATACCTGCGTTAAGTTCTTTATAAGTATAAACCTCAAAATTCTTACCTAATTTGCTGGCAATCTCTTGTTTCAACTGCATTAATTCATTATCATCCTTGGTTTTAATACACATCTCTGTTATCCCAGACATGGACAAAAGTCTTTGTGCGATATTTATATGCATAAGGGCTGCATTCCGATCTAAAAGAGGATGCCCGGTATTAATAAGGCCGGAAACTGTGAAGTCATATGCCTCATACGTACCATATCGATCTCTTGTAATAATTGTCAAAAATGACCCAACATCTAAATCCATATCCTTTGCCAGATCTTCCCCTATTAGAATATCATCCGGATTTTTCAAATATTCACCTCTAACTACTGTATTTGCTGTTTCAAAGACTTTGGTTTCCTTTTCAATATCAATGCCAATACCCAAAACAGGAAGTTCATCAATACCATTATTTATACAACACTGAAATTTGATACGTGGCGTCATACCCTTAATAGCTTTTATCTTTGCTATCCTTTGTAGAATGAATTCAGGATTTTCAATAATCGTATCAAGTGGGAATAATCCTTCTTCCCGATAATAACCTCTGGCAAATATTTCTAAATGACCGGTTTCATAATCAATAATATTTCCTGCAGCAAGACTATCGAGACCGTTCATCATCGTATCCATGTAAATCATCACGGCAAGACCAACTGATATCGCAGCTGCAGTGATCAGTGTTCTCCTTCTATGACGAAAGACATTACGCCAGGCAAGATTAAGTACTCTCATTTTTTCTTATCACTCGCTATCTTGCCGTCTCTTAAGTAAATAATTCTCCCGGCAAATTCCATTACAAGCTGGTCATGTGTGGAAAAAATAAATGTTGTTTTTTTCTTTTTATTAAGCTCTTTCATCAATGATAAAATCTCCTTTGCATTCATCGAATCAAGATTTGCTGTAGGTTCATCAGCAAGAACCATGCTCGGATTTTTAACCAGAGCACGAGCAATGGCAACACGCTGCTGCTGGCCACCACTCATCTCATTTGACTTCCGGTTAATGAATTCTGAAAGCCCCACCTCTTCTAAAATTGATATAACTCTTTCTTTTTTTTCTGCTGCTGGCATGTTTACTAAAATCAAAGGCATCTCAACGTTTTCATAAGCGGTTAATACAGGAATTAGATTGAATGTTTGAAAAACAAAACCAAGTTCATTTTTTCTAAATTCCGCTTTCTCTTTTGTAGAAAGTGTAGTAATGCTTGTGCCGTCGATTAAAACATCACCTTTTGTAGGTATATCAAGACAACCGATAACATTTAAAAGGGTTGTCTTACCTGAGCCGGATGGTCCGGCAATAGCAGTGAACTCACCATCCTCAATTTTCAAATTGATACCGCGTAGGGCAGGAAACAAGACTTTACCAACCTTATAATCCTTGTACAAATCAACCATTTCAACCACTACACCTCCTCAAGATAACTGCGTTATGCTTAGATTCAGACGGATTGTAACGGATTCACACAGATTAATAATTATCTGTTTGCATCTCAGTATACCCACATGGCACACTAAAAGTAGACCTTCATCCATACATACACGGCACCATCGTAGGGAACAATATTTCTAAACTCGGTCTCACTAGAACCTATAAAGTAGTTAACCCCGGCAAAAATCTCAGTATTTTCAAATAATGACAACCCCAGCTGGGGTATAATAATAAAGCTTCTATCATCCAGGTTAATAAGTGTATTTATACTCGGCTGTAATACTGCAAAAGGATTTGGGATCGTGCTAAGTGTTGAATAAAAATAACGCTGAGCCAATGTTACCCGCTCACCTGAAGAAATCTTTGTAAAATCATAGTCATCAGGATCGCTAACACCACTGCCATCAAAGAAGAATTCAGTCATTATATATATTCTCAATGGTAAGCTGTAATCGACACCAATTGAGAACTTGCTGTAGTCAAAAGTGTCTTCTGTCACGTGGCTGTATTCACACCAGTAACCAAGCACGAACTCACCAGCAAGCTCACCACCGAATATGGTCAATTCCGCAGACGGCCGATGAATGACAGTAATTCCGACATCATTTTTTACGATGTTGGAACCGATCCTCAATCCATACAAAGAATTCTTGAAATTGTTCTTGGGTCCAACAACACCACGCAGACTCGATAAATCTCCCAAAGATACATAACCAAGAAGCGCATTATAGCCCGGTTTTTCATAGCCGGGTTCAAAGAAATTCGTTTCATTGAATATATCTAATGGACGAAAGACCCGTCCAACACCCCAGTAAAGGTGTTGTTTGCCAGCAATGATCCTCATGTTTTCCGGTCCCAGCCACAGGGCTAACCGCTCAATCACGAGATCTTCAAATATATCCGAGTAATCGGTCGTATCATAAGGTACAAAAAGATCAACTGCAGCCTGAATACCATAATCTGAACCGTCCGCTTTGAGTTCCAGCCAGCCCCTATTATAGCCGGCTAAAAATACAGAATCACCCCAGAAGAAATACGGTCTAGCTTCTACATAGCCAGATATGTCAGCTTGACTAACAAGGAGTATAAATATAATATCAATCACAGAGAATATTCCAGATCAATCAATATTATCCTGCGTCTTCTGTTTCATCAGTTTTTTTAGTAAATAGCCGGTCATAACTTTGTTGAGATGTTCAAAATCAGTACAACCAACCAGATCACTACCTTTTATTTCGGTATTGTAAAGCTCGTCGCTTTCCATATTCTTCTTTTCTACTCTTACTTTGAATTCAGAATCAAAAGATGTCATAAATTGTCGAATCGGCATATCAATGATGCCCTTTTCAGAGTACTGTGCGATCAGTGTATCAATTTCTCTTCGATTATGAGACAGATGTTCGATCTCCTTTTCTATCTCTCCTCTCGATCCTGTGGCTTTACCAAACATGTACTGTAGTTTCACCGGATCATGTATTTCCTTTAACTTATCAGCCCCTTTCTTTAAAACCCCTTCGAGTATAGCGATCGCCTTTTGGATCTTATCCTGTGCTTCAAGTAAACAAGAAAGGTAGGCCTCGATAACCTGGAATGAAGGCATCTTTTCCAGATTTTCATAAAACAATTGACCATAGGGTTTACAAAATGGTCCCTTATCTATATCCTCAATAGAATCAAACACCATTTTTTGTCCTCCTGCCCCCTCTAATAAAGGCCTCTTTGCCAAGATGCATTGCAGTATCTTTCAGTTCATCTTCAATACGCAAGAGTTGATTATATTTCTCAATACGCTCACCGCGACAGGGAGCGCCAGTCTTCAAAGCACCAGTGCCCATGGCAACAGAGAAATCGGCAATAAAAGAATCGACTGTCTCACCGCTCCGGTGGGAAACAACCACACCCCATTTAACCTTTTGCGCCATCTTCACAGCTGCAATTGTCTCGGTTATCGTACCTATTTGATTCGGCTTAATCAACACAGCATTAGCAACCTTCTCTTTAATACCTCTTTTAAGCCGCTCAACATTGGTGACAAAAATGTCATCGCCGATTAGCTCGATCTTGTCGCCCAAGGCGTTATTCAGTATTTTCCAGCCTTCCCAGTCATCTTCAGCAAAACCATCTTCGATCGCCACGATCGGGTATTTATTGACCAACCCCACATACTTCTCAACCATCTCCGCAGAACTGAGTTCCGTATTTTCTATCCGCAACTTGTACTTACCATCTTCATAAAAACAACTTGCCGCGACATCAAGAGCAATGCCGATATCTTCACCAGGTTTGTAACCAGCTTTCTCGATCGCCTTGACGATTAAACCAAGGGGCTCTTCGTTCGACGTTAATTGCGGCACAAATCCACCTTCATCAGCAACGGTGATCCTGAATCCTTTATCAAACAAGATCCGCTGAAGCGCGTGATAGGTTTCACTGCCAGACCGCAGGGCTTCTTTAAACGTTTCGCATCCGTAGGGGACTATCATGTACTCTTGAAAATCAGGACCCTGCAATAACGCGTGCACTCCGCCATTGATAATGTTCATCATCGGGACCGGTATTAAGACTGCATCTGGACCACCAAGGTATTTATACAAAGGTAATCCCACGGCTCCTGCTGCAGTGCGTGCAATAGCCAAAGATACAGCACATAAAGCATTGGCGCCTAATCTTTTTTTGTTCGGTGTACCATCCAGATCTACCATGAGTTTATCTAAATTAGGTTGTTCAGTCACGTCGTGACCGATTAATGCCGGTCCGATAATCTTATTTATATTTTCAACTGCTTTGACTACTCCCTGACCGCCATACCTTCGATCCTTGCTATCTCTCAATTCAACAGCCTCATAGGTTCCTTTGGATGCTCCTGAAGGAACCGCTGCGTATCTCTTTAAACCTGATTCCAGCTCAATATCCACCTCAACAGTTGGGTTACCGCGTGAATCCAATATCTCTCGACCCGTAACTACTTTTATTTTCCTACTCATAGTATCATGCCTCCTTATTAATTAATTATAAAACAGATACTAAATATTCTATGGATTATTGAGTTCTTGTCAATGAATCTATAAGAGATTTAAAACACCGAGCATATTGGCAGCAAGTGCAACCTGCGCCTCTTCATAATCTTCTGCAAAAAGCGGCACAAACATCAATTCTTGAAGTTATCAAGGCTTGGCCTTGACTCTACTTAAAGTGCTAGTTTTTCTCTACGCGCAGCAATGCCAGGTCGGGCTTCTGAAAAGTCCAACCTATCGCAACGCTTGGACAACTCTTCACACATTCGAGACACCGTATGCACTCCTTCTGATTGGGATTATCGTAGATATTTATGTCCATTGGACAGATCCTTGCACAATAGCCGCAACTCGGCTGCCGGCATTTTTCTTTCTCGACGTACAGATGAACCAAGGAGAAGCGGTTAAACACCGAATATATCGCGCCTATTGGGCAAAGCACGCGGCAGAAAAAACGTTTAATGAGGATTGAAAAACCAACAACAAAAACCAGGATGCCAATCTTGACCCAGAATAGCCAACCGACGAGAGCTCTGATATCACCCGTCTTATCGGTTAATACAAGCGGGATGCCGGCTTCAATAATACCGGCTGGACATACCTTGCAGAACCATGGTTCCATGGTAAACCAGGCGATGAACCCTGCGACAATGATCAGGACCGCATATTTAGTATAGGTCATCCAGTAAGGTAATCGTAGTTTGATCGTTTTTACTTTCTGCAAGAGATCCTGGAATAGACCAAAAGGGCAAAGCCAACCGCAAGCCATTCTCCCCACTAACATACCGATCGCACCGAAGAATCCGAAGATATAAAAAGGGAACAAGTGGAGGTTGAAGAAGTGCTGTAAACCTCCGATCGGACATGAAAAAAGAGAAAGCGGACAACCCCAGCAATTAAGAATCGGCACACAGGCAGCTTTCAGCGGTCCCTGGTATATATTGCCGGTCCACAGCGCCGGTGCGTGGCCCAGGGTTATTATTGTAGCAATGATCTGACCTAGACGGTAGTGCGCAATGCGTTTGCGTTGTTTCTTTCGTCGTTCTTTCATTGCTGCAAGCCCATGCAAGAAAGGCACATAACTGAACCAACACTCTCAGTTTCAGTAAAATCACCAAGCATACCGCCGTAGATTATTGAAGCAAGGAAAATTGCTGTGAAGAAAATAATTACATAATGTATCAACCTCCCCAAATCCGTTTCAAGACGTTGTAATGCCAATAGCAAAAAATCACGGTCTTTCTCTTGTTTGTTCAACTCAACCCCCTTAGAACATACTGGTAAGGACTAACTTAACACCCCGGAAAGGCTCTTCAAACCGACAGACACCACCCGAACACACGAGACCGCCTTTTTCAGCACCCACCCGTACGCGCAGATTGTGACGGCGCGTTAGATCCAGGCTCAACTCGACCATTGGCCATGACCTACCCTCACCGAGTTTGGGTATCAACCAATCGGGCGGAACGCGGCTGCGTCTTTCATAGCGTACCGAGAGCACAAACATCTCCGGCTTCCCCACTGACAAAGAAGCAGCGTGATCATAATAGTCACTCGTATCACTGGATACGAGATTGTGTTCATAACCAAGGTCAACAAAGAACGAACCGAAATCATAAGTGAGATCAATATAAGGCTTGGTTTCTATTTTTTCCTGTATAGGTAACTCAATCCCCTGCTT
>JAUWLY010000234.1 GCA_030613445.1 Candidatus Stahliibacteriota bacterium
GTCTTTTCTTTTATGCCTTTGTGGATACGTTGCTTAATGCCGAGGGGGAGTTGCAAAATCATCTTGTTTAGTTTGCCCTGACGTGCAAAGAAGTAGTCACGTAAATTCATGACCCCAAGTACGAACGCGATGGTGCCAAAACAGAGGAAGATGATCTTATTGATAAACGCGTAAGCGGATAAATACTTTAGCAAGTTATAGGCACCGAACCCGATGGCAAAATACGAAATGAATACTGCGAGGATAAAAAAGATAGACATGATAATCACATCTCTACGACGACGACCGATAAAGAGCAAATAACTCACAAAAAAAATGAGGGTAGCAAATGCGCAGGGGTTTACCCCATCGAGTAATCCGGCAAGCATTATGCCAAAGATGGAAAACTTCGAGAAACGTTCAATAATATTTTTCTCAGCAGACATGAGATTGAGGGTTCCATACTCAGGACATCCTTGTTTGTACTTAATCATCAGTGAATCGAGATGCGCTAAATTGATTTCTCGTTTTGTTAAATGATCCTCGCCAATAATGATCGCGGGTACGACTAATCGTTTCTCTTCAGGGATACTGAGTCTTTGCGCAAGCGCTTCGAAAAACACCTTATTTGAATCATCGAGAATGTCGTATCTGTGTACAAAGAGTTGTCTGTACGCCTTCAGTCCATGGGTGAGCACTATTTCTGCACGATCACAGCCCTGGCAGCCAGGTTGATAAAAATAGTACAGGTGAATCTCTTCAGATATTTGACTAAGGGTATCAACCGGCATGGTATCTGCGGTTATTCTAATGGTGTCTTTGATAAACACTGGTTTGTTGGCCTTTACGTACAATATGATGCTTGGTTCAAGTTTTGCTCGGGTTTCTTCTGGGCCGTAGAATACAGAATCTGCGATGAAGACAACTGGCAGGTCTTCACCAATATCTTTTACGTTCTCTTCCATTTTTTCAAGGAGTCGGTAGTTATCCATAATGTCTATATTGTATTTTCTCAATTCAAACTTATACTTGCTTTGAAATCTGGGTAAATCGCCGAGTAATATGTCCATACAATGCCCACAATCCGGCACATAAAAGAAATGCACGACAACACTCTGCGACTGAGCAAGAATGATAAATATCGCGATAAGATTTACCATGATACTTACTGCCTTGAAATTAGGATTTTATAATTTGAGTTTTGTTTGGAATTTGGTGCTTGGAATTTGGTATTTGCCATAACTATAGTGGGTCGTACAGGATTCGAACCTGTGGCCACCGGATTAAAAATCCGGTGCTCTGCCAACTGAGCTAACGACCCGATTTGTTATTATATATATATTGCTGGGTATGTCAATAACAGCGGGAGCGGGAGCGGGTTTCCACCCGCGATTTTCGAGCCTGGAAAGGCTCTCCCACAATATCGGTTAATTAAAAATTCGTGATTGGTGAATCGGTTATTGGTTATTTCCTCTGTGGGAGCGGGTTTCCACCCGCGATTTTCGAGCCTGGAAAGGCTCTCAAATTTCAATAGCAATTATCGAATTTGCAAAAAATATTCAGATTATGATTTTAGGTTTTGTATTTGTTTAGTATTTATTATTTCGTGCTTAGAGTTTACTGGGACTAAATCTCTTTTAGTCCCAGCTTTGAGTAGTATTGTTTGTAAAATTTTCTGTAGTCGCCGGTTTGGGTATTTTTCAGCCATTTTTTATTCTTTTGATACCACTGAATAGTTTTTTTGATACCCCTGGCAAAGGATGTTTTTGGCTGCCAGCCGAGCTGTTTTTTTATTTTGCTCATGGATAATGAATACCTGCGGTCATGCCCAGGTCGGTCCTTGACATAAGTGATCAAAGATTCATCGATATTTAATATTCGCAGCAGGGTTTTTATCACCTGGATATTGGTTTTCTCACATTTCCCGGCGATATTGTAGATTTCGCCGATCTTACCTTTATGAAGTACTTGATCAATTGCCGCGCAGTTGTCCTCAACATAAATCCAATCTCTTACATTCATGCCATCACCATATACCGGGATTTTTTTGTTTTTCAAAGCGTTGAGAATGACCAAGGGTATGAGTTTTTCGGGAAATTGGTATGGTCCATAGTTATTCGTTGTACGAGTTATAAGAACGGGCAATTTATAGGTTGTGTGGTACGCCATTACCAGTCCATCAGCTCCAGCTTTGCTTGCTGCATAGGGACTTGATGGAGTAAGTAAGCTGTCTTCGTAAAAGCTGCCTTGTTTTATTGAACCGTAGACCTCATCAGTTGAAATCTGCAAGAATCTCTTGATACTAAAATCGAGGCACAGATTAAGTAGGATTCCGACCCCGAGGAAATTCGTTTTCATGAATTGGCTTGGCGCAGTGATGCTGCGGTCAACGTGTGTTTCAGCGGCAAAATTGATAACTGCATCGGGTTTAAATTTCTTGAATAGCCTTCCCATGAATAGAGCGTTGCAGATATCGGTTTTCACAAAATGGTAATTCTTGCGGTTTTTAAAATCTTTGAGGTTTTCTAAATTACCTGCATAAGTGAGTTTATCAACATTTAGGATTTTATAGTAGGGATGTTTTTTAATAAAATATCTAATAAAATTCGTGCCGATAAAACCACAACCACCAGTTATTATAACCCTCATAGAACACCAAATACCAAAATCCAAATATCATTCCATCCCCCTCTCCTTAATCCTCTCCCCCTTCTAAGGGGGAGAGGGAGGGGTGAGGGGGATTTCGATTCTGATATTAGAGTTTGTTTTAAATATTGAATTTGAAACTCAGCATTTATTTGTGATTTATTGCTATCCATCTTGGCGTGACCAGTCGTATGGTATTGCTGAATCATGGACTGGTTTTCGATATTCATCAGGTTTTTCATAGTTATAGCATTCAGTAACTATATTCACGATCATTGCTTCAGTATCACTTATGCATTTGAATCCGTGCCAGACCTTTTTGGGGATGTGGATAAGAATACGGTTATTTATGCCCATGAAGAATTCATTTACCAAGCCCTTAGTTGAACTTGTTTCGCGCTCATCATAGAGCACGATTTTTACCATACCTTGTAAAACCGTCATATTATCATCCTGGAGACGGTGAAAGTGCCATGCCTTTACTACACCTGGGTAAGCTGTTGTGATATAGACCTGACCGAATTTTGAGAACTGGTCATCGTCAGCTCGTAATATTTCCATAAGGTTGCCACGTTCATCAGAGATTACTTTCAACTTCTTCAAACTTACGCCATCGATTAATTTCTTATTTGTCAATTTCCACTCCTTTTATCTATATTCTCGCGGCGTTCGCTGCATTTTCATTTAATGATTTGGACATAACTCTGGTCACCCAGGATGAATTTGTGTGTTCTCGGCGACTGTGTAGTTACATTTATTACAACATCCTTACCGATGATCGAGCGATCAATTCGCTTTTCAACGTTTCTTATCTGCGCGCCATCCATTATTACACTATTCTCGATTTCAGAATTTTCAATAATGACATTATTGCCGATTGATGAAAAGGGGCCGATATAAGAACCGATGATCTTGCTATTCTTACCGATAATGGCTGGTCCTCGTACAACGCTCTTTTCGATTACTGAACCTTGTTCAGCTTTTACCCTCCCGCTGATCTCAGAATCTTTTTGGCTACTTTTGTTTACTGATTCTATATTCTCCAGGACGAGAAGGTTTGCTTCAATAATGTCATCTGGTTTGCCAGTATCTTTCCACCATCCCTTGACCATGTGCGCTTCGACGCTGAAGCGATTATCAAGCAGCCATTGAATAGCATCGGTAATCTCCAGCTCATTGCGCCGCGATGGCTTAATCTTCTCAATAGCTGTAAAAACCTGCGAATTAAATAGATAAACACCGACGAGGGCCAAGTTTGAGGGTGCGACTTTCGGTTTTTCGACTAATTTCGTCACCGCGCCGTTTTTATCAACGACCGCAACGCCAAATTCTTGAGGGTTTGTCACTTCGGTCAACAGGATAAGAGCACTCGGTTTGTTTTTCTCGAACTGATGGACAAATTCTATAATTCCTTCTTTCAAGATATTATCACCCAGATACATGATAAATGGTTCGTCGCCCAGAAATTCCTTTGAGATTTTTATGGCATGGGCAAGTCCAAGTGGTGCTTTTTGCGGAATATAGCTGATTTTAATATTCCATTTTTCTCCATTACCCACTGTGTTTTGGACTTCTTTGGCAGTTTCACCGACAACGATGCCGAGTTCTTGTATACCTGCCTTGACCAGTGCTTCAATACCATAAAAGATTATGGGTTTATTAGCCACGGGGAGAAGTTGTTTTGCTCCAGTATAGGTTAAAGGTCTTAGCCGTCGACCACTACCACCGGCAAGTATTAGTCCTTTCATCCTATTTTTCACTTTTGAAAGGATCCTACAAAGTCTTTTAAGGCTTCTTCCCAAGGTCGCAGGGTTTTGTGGAAAAGGAATTCATAGTTTTTTGAATCAAGGGGGGTGAATCTCGGGCGAGGGGCTAATAAGTTCAACTCTTCAACCTTTGTCGGATTTATGATTGTTTTGAATTTCAATAACTCCTGGGCTCTGATCGCGAAGTCAATCCATGCTCCAAAGCCTTTATTAACAAGATGAAAGATGCCATAGTTCTCTGTTTTTATAATAGAAAAAATGGCTTCAGCGAGATCAACAGTATAGGTAAAGGAAACAAATAGATCACAGATTGCATTTATCGAACCCGGTTTGTCTTTGGCAACCAAAAATTTTGAGATGTAGGTTTTGGAATGCTTACCGAATAGACAAGACGTACGTACAATATAGGACCGGTCACAGATATCCTTTATATAGTGTTCGCCCAAGAGTTTTGTCTTACCATATTCATTGACTGGATTAGTTTGGCTGTATTCTGTATAAGATTTTTCTTCGGAACCATCAAAGACAAAATTGGTACTGACATACAGTATCTTGGCACCGATTTTTTTTGCGGCAATCGCT
>JAUWLY010000216.1 GCA_030613445.1 Candidatus Stahliibacteriota bacterium
GTCGATCCGGCGGGCGTATATGATGCCACGACTGGTTCTAATGGCCAGGGTGTTTATTTATTGTGGGATGATGATGGTGAATTGATCATTGATTCTCATGAGGGCCAAATGTCATTATTATCCGGTGATACCTTCAGGATAGATATTGAAATACAACAGCAAGCGAATAATGTGAATTTTGTTTATGAAATTTTCGCTTATGACAATGACTTTGATTTCAATGAAGCAGAAGATAGGACCCAAGGACATAGTGGGGTTCAGACGATTGTGGTATATGATGCAAGGGGCCCAGCAACATCGTATGTCGAAGTTTCTCCTCCAAATCCACCTGAAGGGATTACTGAAGTAGTGGTATATGCTACTGTGTCAGATAGTCTAACAGGTTTGTCAGTAATAACCGGGGCCGAGGCATTTCTTGATTCGATAGGTACAAATGGTACAGGCTTTGCTATGGGGGCAATCGATGGGGTCTTTGATGAAATCCTGGAGGACGTCTATGATACTATACCAGTCACAGGATGGCAGGCAGGAGAATCACACGAGTTCTATGTGCACGGACGTGATGTGCAGGGCAACTGGGGCAGCTTTGATTCTATTACGGTGTATGTTTCTGAAGCGATTGACACAATCCCCCCCTGGATAGCTTACACGTCGCCGGATAGCGGAGAGACTGACGTAGTACTAAATACCTGGATATTCGTGACATTTACGGAGCGGGTAGATCCAGCCACAGTGACGAGTGACAAAATTCTTATCGAGGGGACTATAGGTGGTGTCTATGATTTCTGGATGTCGTACAGTGATTTTGATAGTACATTGAGTATAAACCCTTTTAACGATTTTGCGCCATTTGAATCAATAGATGTTTATATCGCGTCAGGGATTCAAGACCTTGCGGGTAATCCTATGTCCAGCAACTACTGGTGGTGGTTCAGGATGGGTGATGCCCCTGATACGATCTCACCGAACGTTGATGCCATTGATGTAGAACCTGATACAGTCTGGGGGATAAACTACACAGTCTTGACCGGCACAATCTCAGATGATAAGCAAGTTGCAAATGCCGAGTACTTTGTTGATTTCATCGGTTCCAACGGAACAGGTTATCCGGTGACGCCAGTAGATAGTTTTGGCGTACCTTCAGTGGATGTATTCGATACTGTGTTCACTGACACTCTGATGTTTGGAACGCATACCCTATATCTCCACGGTGTTGATGCATCGGGGAACTGGGGTGCCTGTGATTCAGTACAGTTCCTTAAAGGTGGTCAAGATACTACTGGTCCAGTATTCGATATAGGGATTGAACCGTCGCCTGCCTCAATCGGTGATTCAGTATTGATAACCGCGATCCCGAATGAAGTACTCCACCTTGATTCAGCAGTCGTGTGTTCTGTTACCACGGCTGATAACAACGTACATACTTTGACGTTGTTCCTGGATTCAACGGGCTATGTAAATAAGCTGAACACAGTAGGATTTGCGGCCGGTGTATCTGAAGTTAAAGCCGCTGGTTATGATGTCTGGACGAATTATGGATTTTCCACGACACAATTCAGTCTTTCTCCAGGAGGTGAATTCTTGCCGGAGGACATGGTCTATGCGTGGCCTAATCCAGCTCGCGGCAATACTATTAACTTTCACTTCTATGTAAATGCTAATGCAGATATCACGGTTGATATTTACAATCTTGAGGGCAAAAGGGTTACGATGCTGGAAGGTAGGGGGGATGGTGGAAGACCGCCTCACCAACAATCCTCAAACGAAATAATCTGGAATATATCCAGCATTGCAAGTGATGTTTACCTGTTCAAACTCAGTGCTACAAGCGACGCAACCGCTGAGAAGAGATCTGTCATTAAGAAATTTGCAATCGTCAAATAAGAAGAGGAGATGGAATTAAGAAGATTGGAAGTTAAGAAACTCCGAAGTTCAGAACTTCATAACCTCATAACTTCTCAAATTCCGAAGTATCTGATGGTTCTTGTAAGTATCTTGTTCTTCTTCCCAGTATGTGTGTTTGCTGACACTGGAGAGACCGGCGCAAGTTTTTTAAACCTCGGCGTTGGTGCTCATGAATTAGCCATGGGCGGAGCTGTCACTGCGCTTAGCACCGGTGTCAACTCGTTGTATTGGAATCCAGGCGGTCTAGGTTGGTTGCATGGTACACAAGCAACCCTTATGCATGCGGAACATTTCCAGTCGATAAGGTATGAACATCTTGCGTTTGCTTACGGCACGAAAGCGTTCGCTACGGGTTTTTCAATGAAAGGGCTTTATTTAGGTGAGCTTGAAGAGAGAACGGTGCCGTCGCAGAACCCAATATCGACATTTGGCGCATATTTTGTCGTACCATCTCTTACATTTGCAAAGTATCTCAGTTGGGGAATTTCCCTCGGCACAAACATAAAGCTTATTTATCAAAGAATTGGTATTGATAATGCGATATCATATGCTGGTGATCTTGGTATGAGTATAAGATCTGGTTTGCCGGGTTTGAAAGCTGGCATTGCGCTTACCAATATCGGCACAAAAATGAAATTTACAAACAGCTCATTTTCTCTGCCGACCCAACTAAGAACAGGTCTTGGTTACTCGTTATTCAAGGAAAAAGCAAGTTTTGGATTTGATTTAGTAAAGCCATTAAGAGATAACATCCAATTCTGTTTTGGGGCAGAAGGACTGCTAATGGAGAAGATCAGCTTGCGGGCAGGTTATAGAAGTGGTCTTGGTAATGATGAAGGATTGGCTGGTCTAACCGCGGGCTTGGGTCTTCGAATTGAGAATTTCAATATCGACTATGCCTTGGCAATATATGGTGCGCTCGGATTAACCCATAATTTTTCCCTTTCCTATAATTTTGCAAAGAAAAAGGAAATAAGTGAGGATGAAGAAAGAAAGATTTCTGAAGAACTACAAAGACGAGCAAGAATGACTGCTGATGTTTTTTACCACCAAGGACTCGTTCAACATGGTAAGAACAAATATGACGAAGCGTTGAGAAGTTTTGACATTGCTTTAATCTGGAATCCATATCATGAAAAAGCTGCGCAAGAAAGTGAAGAGCTAAGGAAAAAGATTGAAAAAAGAAAGATCAACGAACATCTTTCAACAGGTATTGCAGAATATAATCAGGGGCGATATCTTGAGGCAATTTCTGAATTCGGTTTGGTTCTTGAAATCGATCCGACCCATGAAGTTGCCAAACAATGGCTCAATGCCGCTTCGAGTGCTCTGGTCAAAGTTCAAATGGCCAGGATTGAGCATGAACAGGAGATCCAAGATAAAATATCCCTGCATTTTAAAAATGGTCTCGAATATTATTCCAGGAAAAAATTCAGCAATGCGATCAGCGAATGGAATGCGATACTTGTTCTTGACCCGATACATCAAGAGGCACGTGAATATATCGGGAAAGCAAGGTCACATCTAAAAACGCAAGTATCGGGAATTTTAGAGAATGTAACTGCTTATATTAATCAGAGTAAATGGATTGACGCACTCCATGATGTGAACCGTGTGCTTGCAATAGAGCTCGGTAACCAGGTTGCTTTGAGTAAACGCGACGAGATTAAAAGGAATCTTAGGAATTTATCGGTTAACTATACTCAGAAAGGTATAAAACTATATAAACAAGGCAAGTTCGGTCTTGCCGAAACAGAATTGAAAATGGCATTGACTTTTGATAATAATAATATAACGGCAGAGGAATATTTAGAGAAAATCAGTGCCAAGGAAAAGGGTGTTTCAGGTAAGGATGTCGATGATCTTTACATGAAAGGCGTTGCTGCATATACCCAGGAGAATTATCAGCTCGCGATATTATATTGGGAAAGGGTTATGGAGATTGACCCAGACCACGCTAATGCAGCACGAAATATTCAAAGGGCAGAAGAAAAGGTAAAACTCTACAAAAAATAGTATTTAGAAATAGATAGGTTAGTTAAAATCCGGGGATTAATCGTTCAGTAAGGTGGTTATATCTGGTGTTACTTGCTGTAAAATAATGAATGTAATATCGTCTGATTGTGGCTCTTTACCTGTAAATGTCTCGATTTCAGTCTTCAAAAAGTTCTTAAGGTCATTTGGCTTAAGTGAACCATGTTCTTTGATAATGCTTTCCAGTCGTTCTTCGCCGAACTGCTCTTTGGCACTATTCATTGCTTCGGTTACACCATCAGTGTAGAGAAATAACATCTCACCAGTATTAAGTTTCCTCTTTTCCTCGATCAATTGTTCGGCAAATGTTTTTTCATCAAAAAGACTGATGCCCAGAGGCGGTCCTTCAGGTTTCAAAGTAGTGAGTATATTATTTTTACAATTGTATAGGTATGCTGGATTGTGACCAGCACAGCAATATTTTATCTCATTTTCCTTGAGGTCAAAGACCACATAGAACATGGTGATGAATAAGCCTTCAGGGATATCCTTCCTTAACATTGAATGGAGTAAGGTGAGAAGCTGGTGAGGAGATGGGTTTCTTAATGCCTCAATCTTGATGATACTCCTTACCATAGCCATTACTAATGAACCGGGGACGCCTTTGCCGGCGACATCGCTGATAACGACCCCGAAATGGTCCTTATCTATTTCGATCAAATCGTAATAGTCACCACCCACTTCTCTTGCAGCTTGGTAATACGCATCTATATTAAGACCAGGGTTTTGTGGTAGTGAGCTAGGAAGTAGTATTTGCTGTATTTCCTTTGCGATCTGCATCTCTTTTTTCATTCTTTCTTTTTCTATTATTGCTTTTCTTGCTTTCTTTAATTTTCTTGCCATAATCTTGACAGCGTGGGTGATTCTACCGATTTCATCCTTTCTTAGCGCTACTATCTTTCTGTCAAGATCACCATTTCCAATTGCCTCAATGTCTCTCGCCACGTCACCTAATGACCCGATAATAAATGAGACAAGTACAAGGATACAGATGATACCAATCAGCATAATAACAACAGCGACAAATGCAACGCCCTTTCTTGCTTGGGCAACTGCTTCCCCTATTGCCGCAAGAGATATGGCTAGATGTGCTTCGCCTATTTTGGTTCCTTTCACCATAATGGGCATCACAATTTCAAAAATTTCAGTTCCAACTGGCGTCTTGTATGACAGAACAAGGATTGGTTCGTTATTGAGCGTTTTGAGTCCAGAGAGGGGTTCATGATTTTTGTTAACGAGAGAAACATCAGTGTGAGCCCAGATCTTTTTTTTCTCGTCAATAATAAAGCAGGTGATTACCCCTTTGTTTTTATTTTTTGTATCGTACACAAGTTTTGCTAGAGCAAGGTCGTCTTTCATTACTAAGAGATCCTCGGCACTGGTTACTAAG